>NZ_VMLO01000022.1:0-28364 GCF_013276735.1 Streptococcus sp. 1559 | reverse complement strand
CCAATACCAAGATGAAAATCATGGAACTGAACGCATTTAGTCAAGCGTAGGGAGGGAAAGAAAATGAGACCAAGACGATATCCGTATAGTGGGAAAAGAAAAAAGCAATCTGATAGACAGATCGCTAAGTTAAAAAGAGATATTGATGTAAATCGTACAAATATATCATCTTTAAAATTCGTTATAGAAACTTTAAGTAACCATCAGAATTATCGATAACTTGATAACCTTGAGCAGTTGCTTCTTCGATAATTTTAGCTTTAGACATTTCAAAATCAGATAACTGAATTACTGCGCTAGGTTTATCAGTAGTCGACTCTGAAAAATAAGATAATAGAATATTATCGAGATTTTCCCAGGTTAGTTTCTTAACAACGTGGTTTGGCTTATGGCTAAGCTTACTCATTTTTTGAACCTCTTTTCTGCTGAAGTTTTGACTAAAACGGGAGAGATCCTAGTCAAGATATATTATAACCCAAACACATTTGGTTGTCAACATATTGTATAAGAAAGGATTTAGTGTGCTTGAAAAGCACAACATATGGTGTTTTTTGATGTGGGATAAAATTGAAAAACAATTAAAAATAAAAGGCTGGTCGATGTATCGTTTAGCTAAGGAATCGGGTGTCCATCCATCTAATTTTTCAAATCTGAAGGCTGGTAGGATGAAAGAGATGTCGTGGACGAATATGTGCAAAATCGCTGATGCACTGGAAGTCAGCTTAGACGAATTAAGATAAGGGGGTGAGTGCGTGCAAAAGATGACGCTACGAGCGATAAGAACAAATTACAATTTATCTGCAAAAGAGGTTGCTGATAAGCTACAAATCCATCAACAAACATTGTTGAAATATGAGCATGACAGTTCTAAAATTCCAGTTGATTTATTAGACAAGCTAGCTCGTTTATACAACGTTAAAAAAGATTTTATTTTTTTAGGTAAAAAATACGAATTAAATCATAGTTTAGGAGAGATATGAATGACCAATACTTTACAGAGATAGACATGGATAATCACGAGAGATATTTTAAAATTCCGTATCGGCTAATAGAAGATGATTATTTCTCAGGATTAGATCCGCTAGCTGTTATGATTTATGGTATTTTAATCGATCGTGTTTCATTATCTCAAAAAAACAAACAACACTTTACTGACAAAGATGGACATTTGTATGTTATAGCTACCAATGCTGAAATATGTAATTGGATTAAAAAAAGCGAACCAGTAGTAATTAAATTAAAAAGAGAACTGATAGAACATGGTTTGTTGAAAGAAAGAAGGCAAGGTGTTAGGCTAGCAAATTTACTGTATCCTCAGAAATTAAGGACTAAAGAAACTTTAGTTCAAGAACTTAAAAATGTTAAGGGGATAACTAAAGAAACTTTAGTTCAAGAACTTAAAAATGTTAAGTCTAACCAACCTAATAATATCCAACCTGATATAACCAACCTTACTGAACCAGATGGTGCTGGTGATAACTATATAGATAGTATAAAGGACGCACCAGCAGAAAACGACCTTGGTATTGTTCACGATTGGATTTTTTCAGAGTTTGGCAGATACCCAACGCCGTTTGAGATTGAGGACTTGAAGGTATTCTTACAAGACCATAGTAAAGAGGTTATCAAGTTAGCAATCAAGGAATGTGTGGGCAATGGTAAACCTTACTTTAAGTATCTTGAGAGTATTTTGAGAGACTGGAAACAGAAAGGTCTAGTGACTGCTGAGTTGGTAGAGAATAGACAGAGACCGAAGCGGTCAAGTGGGAAGCCAAGCAGTGAGTTAAGATTGTCAGATGACGGTTACAACCCACGACTGGGATTCTAGGAGGGTGCTATGCGAGCAGTATCAAGAGATGAATTGCAGGGTAGATTTTTACAGATTGAAACCTTGAATACCCAATGCCCCAAGCATGAGGGAGTCTATATGTGGCGCTCAGTCAACCCTTGCACGCAGAATGTGCTGACTTATTGCCCTGAATGCGGACAGGAGAAAATCCACAGTCAAGCAGGAGAGCAACTGGCGCAAGCTGAGGCTCAAATTAGAAATACAAGGTCTTACTCTTTGTTTGCTAAGGAGAGTATTATTCCGCCTGATTTGAAGAATGCGACTATCGGCAGCTTTGAGATTCACACAGACCAAGATGCTGAGGCGGTCAATTTCGCTAAACGTGTGACGGTTGACTATGTGAAAGAGCGATATGAAGGGAATACGATTATCAGCGGTCCGCCTGGAGTTGGGAAGAGCCATCTAGCAATTGGAATTGCTAAGACACTGAACGAGAGTTTCCAGAAGTTCCAGTTGAAGCGCTCGGTGGTCTATATTCCCTCCATGGAACTATTCTCACGGATGAAAGACGCTTTTAGATACAAGGATTCCAAGTGGGAAGAAAGACGGACTATCCAGTTCTTGCAGAAAGTGGACTACTTGATTTTGGACGATCTTGGCAAAGAGTCAAGTGTAGGCGATGAAATCAAGCAGGGGAACAACTGGATGCAAAAAGTCCTGTATCAGATACTTGAAAACAGGACGAACACGATTATTACAACCAACTACGGGGGCAATCACTTGGAGAAACTTTACGAGAAAAGCCTCGTAGATAGAATAACGAAAGGAAACATGAAGACCAATGCGTTCAAATTTAGCAATGACACAGAGTCTAGACGCACCTTGTCAGCAAGTGACTATTAAAGAGCGTCAGCAGATTATTGAACAGTTTGAAGAAAAACATTACGGATTGTCTAGCTTGCTGAAAGAGCGGTTGTTGATTACAAGCGACTACCAATTTACAAGAAAGATGAACGAACTACGAGCCTTTGCCAGAAATGGCGGGATTTATACGAGTTAGGAGGTGAGGAAATGAGATCAAGACGATATCCGTATAGTGGACAAAAAGAGTCCACCTTCGTAAAGGCAGACCCTAAATTAGTAGAAAAACTTTTAAGACCACATAGTTTTTTTATTGATTCCGAAAGTCTGACAACAGCTCTGGATACAAAGAAAATTAGTTGTCGCTCTTTAGAATCCCAAGTTCTATCATGGAATTTACCAAAGTAACAATGGTACTTTTAGAAGTTGATTTTGACACATATTCAATAATGTTGACAATATGTTGAGTTTGTTCAGTATTGAGGTTTAAATCTAACGAACTTAATTCAGATACAACGTATTCTACTAATTGATTGTTTGAATTAAAATTTTGATCTATGTGTTTTGAAACAACTTCCATAAATTTATTAGAATCCATATTACATCTCCTTTCTGTTGAATTTTTGACTAAAACGGTGAGAGGTCCTAGTCAAGAATATTATAGCAATTTAGGAAGGAATCACATCAGTCTTGAGACTGATATAGGAGGTTGAATGGAAGATAAAATTATCGAACTTGCTGATTACTTCATCAGCGAATCTAAAACGTACAGAGAAGCAAAAATAGCGTGTGAGAAGCTATTGAAACAAGTCAGCCATGAGATAGAACTCAGGGCGATGGAAAGTAGGACAGTATGAAAGAAGCAGTAAAGGAATTTCTAAAATTCAGGAGCCGATTTACAAAAATAGAATGGTTTGAAATTAACCAAGCTATCGAAGCTCGTTTAAATCAAAAAGCCGACCAGTTGAAACTGGACGACTTAGATTTAGAAATCATTTCTAGCAGACTAGAAAAAGTTATCTAGAAACGATTTGAATGAACATTGGATGGATACGATAGTCAGCGCCACGATAGTGAATGTAGATATAATCCTGATGGTACATCGAGTTTGCTTCAGGTTTAGAAATTGGTGAGTAGAGTTCTGCATTTTCTTCCCACCAAATGTAAGGATTAGCCATATTTGGTCCCATTACACAATCGTCGTCGGCTGATAGGTTCACCCAATTTCCGCAAAGACATGCGTGAATTTCAGTCATAATATTACCTCCTTTCTGGTTTCATTATAGCAGAAAAGGAGATAGCAAAAAAGCACCTGACGGCAATCAGGCGCATGACAAAATTATTCAAGAAAATTATACCACGAAAGGAGCAAAAATGGAAACAGTTCAAATCGTGAGAATTAAAGACGTGATCATCGAGAAGATTTCTGCAAACGATGAAGAACTAGAGCACATCTTTGGATGTTCAAAACGACAAGCGGGAGATATGAGGCGAGAGATGAAAAAATTACCTAGTCAACAAAAATACCTTAGAAACGATGGTCAGCTTGTCACAATCAAAGGTTTTGATGCTTATCTGCAATATCGAGGCAGTCAATCATGGAAGAAAGAAATGTCTAAAACCGTTAAGATGACACGATAGCAGAATAATAACTACTAACTTTACAACAAACTACTACTAATCTAAATAAAAGAAAGGGATAACTGAGTTATCCACAGGAGAAAAACAATGATTAACAAAGACCAAATTATCAAAGCGCAACAGGAAAAAATTGAACGCATTGAACAGTTACAAAAAAAGCTACATAAATTATCTACGCTTGGATTGCTAACTACAAAACTTTTGGGGCTACCTAATGAGTTAGAAAAGCCGTTGAAAGTAACCCACGACATCTCACATGTCATCAAGGATGTATTGGATGGCATGAGCCCAAGTGAGGCGATTAAGCAGAATATGGCAGAAGAAGATGATGAAGAGGAAGAATAATGTTTGAACCACCATTAGTTAGCCAGCTTTTAGGAACTGGTGCAGTGATTTTAGGATTTATCGGTGCAGGGCTTCTAGCTCATCAGATGGATAAGCAGGAAGAGGAGAAAATCCGCCAGAAGGAAGAAGAAAGACGAGAAGAGCAAGAATTTGCGTCTATGATTATCCAAGGTTACAACCAAGCATACGAACGTGGTAGAGAGGCACAGCGACAAGAAATCCGCAAGAATATCCGCAGAGAGTTCAAAGGCTTCACCTACGACAACGAACCGCCTCAAGGATTGCGCCCTGAGCCTCTAGCCTTGCCAGAACCACGAAGATCACGCTATGAAAAGTATTTGGGGTAGAGCAAAGGAGACGCTAATGACTAGAATTGAACTTGAAAACCGTGTATGGCTTTTGGCCAATCATGAAGAAAAAAACGAATTGCTGGATCTTGGGCTAACATCCAAGGCCAGATATGTGAAACGAGTGCTTGAACTAGGGAAGGTGTATGCGCATGTTTGATTACGACAGAGATATAATGCAACCGCCTGAAGAACGTGAGGAACTTGACCCAAGCCAGTACATCTATGTTGGATGTGGGCAATATCGATACGTGGGGGATGAAGTATGATTCAGGAGCTACACGAAGAAATCGATAATTGGCGAGCTGAATATATGCATATCGGAATTGAACTCGGAGAAATCATCAACGACCAACAGGATATTATTTTGAAATTGCAAAACGAAAATAGACACTTAAAACGTGAAAATTGGAATTTGAAGAAGACGAAAGGAAGAAGAAAATGACAAATAATCAATTAGCAACGCAGACAAAACGTGATATTACTATTGACCCAAGTTCATTGACTGGGGCAGACATCAAAAAGTATTTTGACCCACAAAACCTGTTGACTGAAAAACAAATAGGTCAGGCTCTAGCCTTATGTAAAGGTCGCAATCTTAACCCATTTGCTAACGAGGTCTACATTGTGGCTTACAAAAATCGTAATGGAGGCACAGAGTTCAGTTTAATTGTCTCCAAAGAGGCTTTCTTGAAACGTGCCGCTCAATGTAAAGACTATGAAGGCTTTGAGGGTGGAGTAGTGGCGGCAGATAGCGAGGGTGTTATGCACGAACGCAAAGGGGCAATCATGCTCCCAGGAGACACATTGATAGGCGGATGGGCAAGAGTGTACCGCAAAAATTTCAAGGTACCTGTGGAGATCTTTGTTAGCCGTGAGGAATATGACAAGAAACAAAGCACTTGGAACTCTATGCCAGCTACTATGATTAGAAAGACGGCTCTGGTAAATGCTCTTAGAGAGGCTTTCCCTGAGGATTTAGGCAATATGTACACAGAGGATGACGGCGGAGAAACATTTGACCGTATCAAAGATGTCACACCTCAAGAAAGTCGAGAGGATGTCGTAACACGCAAGATGGCTCAGATTGAGCAATTCAATAAAGAACAAGAGGCGAATCACCCAGTTCCTGAACCTACTCAAGTTGAGAAGACAGTCCAAGGTGAACTCTTAGAAGAAATGGAGTACTAACATGCAAGAATTACAAGTAAGTGTAACACAAGCTCAGGTTGAAATTTTAGACCGTGAGTTGTTTGAACAAAATATTAAAGAGGTGGTAACGAAGTACCAGAATTACACAGTTACTGCTTCGACAATCAAGGACGATAAGCAGGTATTAGCTGATCTCAGAAAACTGTTCAAGCAGATATCTGATGAACGTATCAAAATCAAAAAGGTTTTGTCAAAAACCGCTGATGATTTTAACGAATACATCACAGAGCAGGTTGAACCGCTTGATGGTGTTATCAAAAAGATTGCGAAAGATGTCAAAGAGTTTGAAGACCACCAGAAAGCACTCAGACTGGATACTGTTAAGGGTTACATTACAAATAAGGCGTCAGAATACATGCTTGACCCTCGTCTATTTGACGAGAAGGCCCTTGAGTATGTCAAGGCTGGCGATTTCATGGCTGACGGCGTGACGCTTAAAAAAGCCACTATGAAGTCACTTGATGACATGGTCACATTTGAGTTTCAGAAACAAGAAGAATACAAGAAAACCATCTCAGCAATCTCAGGGCAATGCGCTGAGTACGGAATGACAGACCAGCCATATATTCGGATGTTGAAAGACATGACTTTGGTTGAAGTGTTGGAACAAATCAAGGCAGACTACGCTTTTGAAAAGCAAAAAGAAGAAGTTAGATTGGCTCAAGAGCGAGCTGAACGAGAACGTGAGGAAGTTTTAGCTCAGCAACAAGAGAAAGCGCCAAAATCAACGGAGACCGCAAAATTTGACCCAGAAACGGGCGAAATCTTAGACAGTAGGCAATTATCCCAAAACCAACAAGAAGCCGTCAGAGGGGCTGAAAACGGCTTAAAACGATATACCCAAAAAATGACCTTGGAAGTATATTTCGCCGACACGGAAGAAAAAGACTATTTCAAGAATAGCCTTGCGGATTTGGGATTTGAATACAAAAAAAATTACACTGTCCAAGGTTATCAACGAATTGAACCGTTGACGCAGGCAGAATTGGATGAACTGATTAAATAAACCAACTATTTCCATTTTGGAAACAACTCAAAAACCAACAAGCCGTGCATTCTTGTAAAACTGCGAACTAGAAAATGCGTCAGTGACATTTATGTGACTTTGGACGAATGGCGCAAAGAATTTCACTCACGCTTGCTTTGCTCACAATTTGGCAGGCGTGGGATTTTGGTAGAAAGTATGGCAGCGATGAGATTATGGAACTGAATGAGGTGTTTTGATGAATAGACTAAAAGAATTAAGACAAGAAAAAAAGCTATCTCAAAAGGAAATAGCAAAAGAAATGAGCATATCAGAAAAGACTCTATCACGCTGGGAAAACGGAGAAAGCCAAATTAAACCAGAAAAAGCAAAACAATTAGCTGACTACTTCGGGGTAAGCGTTGGGTATCTGTTGGGGTATGAAAGTAACCCATTGGAACGACTGGAAAGCTTAGTTGATGAACTAAAGGAACACAAGGACTTGTTAGGAGTTCTGGATTGGTACACAGTCTTTGATTTAGCTAATGACATTCTTGCAATAGCAAGCGTGGAAAAAGCTAGGTGTTTAGGGAGGTTGAATGAAGGAGAGATTGATCCTTAAATTTGAGTTAAACAGAAAGCAGATGATTAACTCAAATGATAGACCGCACTTTCATCAAAAGGCTAAAATCACTAAGTTTTTACGGCAGTTAGCTGCATATGAGGGCAACAATGTACTGAGAGATTACTTTGGCTTACCTTACAGCGAGGACAAACCTTGCAAGGTTAAGGTTCGGATATATCCTCCGACAAATCGGAAGTATGACCCACCGAACTGGTCGCCCACAAGCAAGGCTTTGTTTGATGGTTTGACGGACGCTAAGATTTGGACAGATGATAATTACAACGTGATAGTATCGACTGAATTCATGCACGGTGGCAAGTCCGGAAATAAGAATTATAGGATTGAGCTGGAGATTTACGAATATCACGAGATATTGCAGAGGATAGTTGATGGGATTTGATAGGAGGATAGAAATATGATTGGAGTAACCTATCAGGAAATTCATCTCTTTGTTGAGTTTTTGAAAAAGCAGTATGGGCAAGGGCGTCCAGACTATATTGAAGCCCTGAACGACTTAGACGGTATGGTGGAAGTCTCCTATAGAGAAGCTATTGAAAGATTTTTAGACGATGAAGTACGATAAACAGGTAGTAATCGAAGGACTGAAACGTACAATTGAGCAAAATGAAGAGAAGATAATCGAGTATTCGAAACCGTGCGATGCACGCAAGAGACGGATTAGAGCGCTGGAGCGCTATTCGTTGAGGAAAAAGAATAAAGAATTGAGACGGAAAGTGGAGGAGTTGGAAGATGAAAGTACAGCGATTAATTGAGAAGTATAAAAAACTTGAGGGTGTATGGAATACTGAAGGAGCAGAACTAGCTCGTCAAATTTTTCTGCAAGACTTGGAACAACTAGATAAACCGCAACCAGTCAAAGTTCCGCAGTTTGTGGCTGAATGGATTGAGGAAGCTAGAAAAGCTTGTAAAGACGTGGCAGAATTATTCGAATTTGATTTCACGAACGATGAAGTTAGGAAATGGTTTATGCAAGAAAGACCATTTGATTTAGTTGCTCGTGCATGGCTTGACGGCTACGAGGTCGAGGAAGAGAAGCGGTATATTGTTAGTCTGAATAATGGGCAACCTTTGACTAAAACGCAATCAGGGAAGGTTCTTTATTTTAACCAAAATATAATTACTGGAAATTATAAATTCACCCGCAAAGAACTTGAAGAAGCTGGTTTCGGCTGGGTGTTCGATTGCCCAGGGATTGAGATTGAGGAGGTTGAATATGATACAAACGCTTGAAGAAGGAATGAAGGATCAAAGTAAACGCATAAAAATCCCAATGGAAATTAGACCGTTTGATGTTGGTTATCGAATAGTGAATCAACATGGAAATCCGCTTGCCCTAAAAAACGGAGCAAGCATATTCGCTTTACCTTCGCTGGCCGAAAAAGCGATAAAGAAAGAGTTTAGTAAAAATGACCCAGACTTTGACATTGAAAAACATTTCGTTGAAGAGGTCGCTATTGTCAATTTAAGTAAATTTCATAGTTATTTTGAGGAGGTGGAATAATGGGAGATATACGAATACTAGACGCTTGTTGTGGCAGTCGTATGTTTTGGTTTGATAAAAATGAGAGTCATACAACTTTCATGGACATCAGACAAGAAAAATTTGAAATACATGGGAAAAAGGTAAACGTAAACCCTGACGTTGTCGGAGATTTTCGTGATATGCCATTCGATGATGAAACATTTAATTTAGTAGTATTCGATCCGCCACATTTGAAATGGGCAGGTCAAAACTCAATTATGCGATCACAATATGGCGAGCTGGATAAAGTTACCTGGCCGGAAGATTTAGCCAAGGGTTTTGAAGAATGCATGAGAGTTCTAAAAGTTGGAGGTACTCTAGTTTTTAAATGGTCTGATTGTCAAATCAACGTTAAAGAGGTTCTTAAATCTGTACCTTTTAAACCATTGTTTGGACAACAAAGAGGTACTACGCATTGGATGACGTTTATGAAATTTGAGGAGGTCACAGATTGAAACGATTCATAGCTATCTGGATTCTGGTATCTGCTGGACTAAACATCTGGCAGATGGACAGGATTCGAGAATTGGAAGAAAAGAAGCCGATGGTTATCTACAAGGCGGATAACGCAGGCGCTGAGATTTTCGGTAAAGTCGTCGAGAAAGGACGACACGGCAAATTATACACGCTTACGATTCGTGACTACGGGGTGTTTGTGGTTACGAAGGACGTGTATGAGAAAGTGAAAGTTGGGGATGAGGTGATGTTATGATACCAAAATTTAGAGCGTGGGATAGACTGCGAAAAGAAATGAATTACAAAGTCATGGTAGGCAATTGTGATCTAAGTGATGAAAACTGGACTTGTCCTATCATTTGGATTGAAGAGAAAAAAGATTGGTTACATTTTGATGATTATGAATGTATCATGCAATCAACAGGACTCAAGGATAAGAACGGCAAGGAAATCTTTGAGGGGGATGTTCTTGAAATTCAAGATGAAGGAGAAGTCCTTGGGAATGCAAAATTGACTTGGGATAATGAGCAAGCTGTCTTTATGATAGAAGCAATAAGTGTAGATGATATTGCGCCCTTTCATGAAATTCTTAGCGATGAAAGTTACTCTTATAGAGTCGTTGGCAACATCTACGAAAACAAGGAGTTACTAGATGCCTGACGTAGAATGGATTATGGAGAATTGCCATATGATGCGTGACAATGGTATCTGGGCAGGAGAGAAGCAGATTTCCTACGCTAGTCCAGATGGGCAATATACGTATTACGTAAACAAGCGTAAAGATGGCACTTATTATTTACATGGAGCGTATAAACATTATGGCAGGACGTAGATGGACAGAAGATGAGGTTGATTATATTTTACTAGCCCACAACGATAATGAAAGTACGGTTGAAGAGGTCGCTGATTTTTTAGGTCGTACAGTTAGTTCTGTCCGATGTAAGTCTGAGATAATCAACAAAGGAAAAGGTCAGTTTACAAAACGCCATTGGCAGGATGAAGAAATAAGAATTTTACGGCGCTATTATCAAAAAGTTCAAGATTTAAACCAGCTAGCTAAAATATTAAATCGAAGTTTAGACGCAGTGATTATAAAAGCGAACAGGCTCGGACTGCCTCGCAGAAAAAAGAAATGGGATATTTCAAAATACGATATAGAAACACTTGGAAAAATGGGCATGAGCTGTAGACAAATAGCATGCCAATTAGACAGACCACTTCGTCTGATTAGAGCGGTGGTTTATCATTATAAAATACCTGTCGGAAAAGAAGAAATTCAACAGCATCCTTGGAGTTTTGACAATGATATGATTTTTATGAGGAGGACTTAACATGACAGACAACATAAACAAACCAAGCCACTACCAAGGTGCAAACGGTCTTGAGGCTATCGATGTTGTGCATAACTTCGTTGGGAGCCTTTCCGGAGCGTCTGCTTTCTTTTGGGGCAACGCAATCAAGTATATGCTACGGTTTCAAAAGAAAAACGGTCTGGAAGACCTGAAGAAAGCACGTAAGAACCTTGATTGGTTGATTGAGGAGATGGAGCATGAGTGAATACGCTTTGTATGATGGCGACACCTTCATTACCATGGGCACTCTTGCTGAAATCAGCAAAGAAACAGGAATTGCCGAGAGGATGTTGAAGTATTACACTTTTGCATCTACACAAAAACGCCATCCGAATGGTAGGGTAGTCATAAAGATTGAGGTGGATGATGAAGGATAAATTAAATCCAAGACAAGCAAGTAGGTTTGCTTTCTTGCTAAAGCAAAAACGTAAGGAAAGGAAGTTGTCACAAGAAAAGTTAGCAGCTAAACTAGGCTATAGTCGCTACCTGATTGCTAAATGGGAGAAGGAGGAAAGTGTACCGAATATTTATAATGTAGAAGATATCTGTACTTACTTTGCTTTTCCTGCTGATATTATTCTCGGGAGTAGGGCATGAAAAAAGCCAGCACAGCTGACTCCTCATGGTATGGTTTCGCATAACTATTATATCATGAGGAGGAGTTCGTGTGCAAATAGAGTTATTGGATATCATCGATGAAAAGAAAACCAGAAAGGAAGCTATCAAAGTCCTAAAAAAATACAGTCGTCTGAGACGGATTGCTGGAGAAGAATACGCCCCCAAAATAACAATATCCTACTCGCTTGAACCAAAATCATCAAGTGGTCAGACAAGTAAGCAGGTAGAAAGCATGGTCTTGCGTAGAGTATCAGCTCAGCAGGATTTAGAACTAATCGCTAAAGCAATCAACAATCTTTCCGATATGGAATATACACGTATCCTAATCGAACGATATTGCAGGAAGAAAAGGAGGGAAGACTACAGCATCTACTCAGAACTAGGCTACTCATCTAGTGAGTATTATCGGATATTAAACAAAGCTCTATTAGAGTTTGCAGAGTCCTATCAAGCAAGCAACCTTTTGGTTTACAAGTGATTTCTGGGAAAATCTTGGGAAAAATCTGGGAAAATCTTGGGAAAAATCTGGGAAAATCTTGGGAAAAATCTGGGAAAATCTTGGGAGAATTGGAACGAAAAAAGGTGCTAAAATAGTATTATCCAATGATTGGGTAACGAACAGTCATGAGGACTCCTAAAAATACAGAGGTTTCGGCCTCTTAGACAGTAAGGACAGGTTAGCAGGTTGTTTGGGTCTCCTTGAAACTTTTACCAAGCGTGCGTTTTACTGCTAGACCAGCTGGTTCAATTCCAGCTACTGTCATATTCAATGCCACGACCAGTGGCTTTTTTTGATTATTTGAAAGGTGGTGATACTTGTTTTGAATATTGTAGAACCAATCAGGGATAAAGATGATATACAGGCTATGAAAGATTATCTGAGAGAATGGAATGAGCGTAATTATATTTTATTTCTTTTTGGTATCAATTCAGGTTTGCGAGTTGGTGACATTTTAAAAATTCGAGTAAAGGATGTTCAAGGTTGGTATATCAAACTGAAAGAACAAAAGACTGGGAAGAAGAAAAAGATTAAAATGACTAAAACTCTCAAACGTGAGGTTAGAGAGTATATACAAAATAAACCTCATCATCATTTTTTATTTCAAAGTAGAGTCGGAAAAAATAAACCACTTGATCGTAGGACTGTGGATTGGATTTTAAAAGTTGCTGCATCTGAGTGTGGTATTGAAAATATAGGAACTCATTCAATGAGGAAGACATTTGGATATCATTATTATAAAAAGACAAAAGATATAGCAATGTTGATGAGTTTGTTTAATCATTCATCACCAGCTATTACCTTAAGATATATAGGTATTCGTCAAGATCAACAGGACAAAGCGATGTCAAATTTTGGATTGTAGTTAACCAATTAGACATAACGAGTCAAACGCTAATTCATTTAGTGGATTACTGTATATCCTTATTGTGTTAGGCTTTTTGGCGACTGTTTGAATTAGACAGAATATAAGATATGTCTAATTGAACGCTAGAAAATATAGAGTAACAGCAATTTAAAATAGGTATCTTTAAGATAATTATTGACGAAAGATATAATGAACAAAGAATATTAAACAATGATTGAAGTTTCAACTCGAGAAGAACGAAACCAATTTTACAATTCCAATGAGTGGAGAACGATAAGAAGGCAAGCACTTAAACGAGATCATTACGAATGTGTATGGTGCAGGGATGAAGGCAAGGTCACGACTACTAATTTAGAAGTTGACCATATCAAGGAGCTAGAGTTCTATCCAGAGTTCGCGCTTGATATCGATAACCTACGAACATTGTGCAAAGCATGTCATAATAAAAGGCATGATCGTTTTGATAAGAATGACAGAAATTTCCGAAAAGATGAATGGTGGGGTTAGGTGAACGAATCTTAAACACCCCCCGGTCAAAAAAATCGGAAATTTTCAAAGATGTCGGTAAGCGGTCTGCACTCGACTGTCCAAATTTTTAACAAAAAATTAAAGGGGGTGGGGGGTAATGGAAGAATACTCGGAAAAAAATATAAAAGAATTAGAAAATCAGCTACTTTCTAAAATTGGCTATTTCAGTCCTAGAAAAAAGGATGCGATTCAGTATGAAAAAGTCAATCGCTATCTTTATCTTGTCCGGCTGCTTTATGAGCTGAAAGCTAAACTTCATGAAGACGGACTGGTCATCACTGTTCACAATGGACAACAAAGATTCCAAAAAGCGAATTCTCTCATCAAGGAAATCAACACAACCAGTAATCAGCTTTTGGCTATTGAGCGGTCGTTTGATTTTGATGTTGAAAATTCTCCTGTCGAGAAAGCTACGTCTGGAAGTGATCTGTTATGATTTCTCATCCGCTGGTTGATGACTACATCAAAATGGCCGAGAATGGAGAAGTTGTTGTCAACAAGGAAAGGAAGTTGCTGTTTAAAATCATCAAGGAGAAAATCTATCCTCGTGATGATTTGTATTTTGATAATGACTTGATTGATAAGTTCATTCGGTTTGCGGAAAAGAATTTTTTCCCTCTGGCTAAGTATCAACTTTTCTTGACACCGTTCATTTTTCTTTTTCGGAAGGTAGACGAGGAACCACACTTTGACGAGTATCTATACACACTTGCTCGTGGGGGTGGTAAGAATGGTTTTATGTCAGCAAGGTCATCGTTTTTTATCAGCCCTATCTACCCTATCAGAGATTACGATGTGACTATCACTGCTAACTCTGAGAAACAGGGTAAGGTTTCGTTTGAGGAAGTTTATGAGACTATCCAAAGGCGTGGTCTTGAGGACCATTTCTATCTGACTAAAATGTCTATCACAGGTCGAGCGAACAACTCGGTCTTTTCTTTTCGGACGAATAATCCGAAGACTATGGACTCTGCTCGTGATGGTTGTCTTGAGTTTGATGAGATTCACCAATTTGAAAATGATAAGGCTGTGAAGGTTCAAAGGTCTGGTCTTGGTAAGATTGCTCATGTCAGGACTTTCTACAACGGTACGAATGGGTATGTGCGCGAGGGGTTCTATGACAAGCTGATAGAGAAGTCTATGCAAATCTTGAATGGAGAGGTTGATGATTTCAGACTCTTCCCTTTTATCTGCAAGCTTGATAGTGCGGATGAGGTGGATGACATGAAGAATTGGCCGAAAGCAAATCCGATGTTGGATGAAAGCACGCCTTACGCTAAGAGGTTGCTTGCTAGAACTAAGGCTGACTATGATGACCTTGAGCTGGAGCCGTCTGGTCGTCAGGAGTTCATGACTAAACGGATGAATCTTCCTGAAGCAGACCTTGAGAAAGATGTGACGACTCGTGAAAGATTACTTGCTTGTTTACGTTCGCCTGGTATTGACTTGTTGGGTAAGTCCTGTGTCGCAGGATTTGACTATGCTAGCATTCGAGATTTTGCGAGTGTTGGTTTGTTGTTTAAGAACGGAGATGAGTTTATCTGGAAACAACATTCATTTGCTCGTAAAGCATTTTTGAAAGCTTTTAAACTTAAAGCTCCTATTCAGGAATGGGCAGATAGAGGCTTATTTACAATTGTGGACGGCCCTAGTATTGACCCTCGTTTATTGGTCGAAAAATTGAATGAATGGAGTAAGTTTTATCAGATTGAGCTTGTATGTGCAGATGGTTTCAGAATGGACTTGTTAAAACCTCTTTTGGAAGAGGCTGGTTTTGAATATGAGTTCTTGAGAAATCCTGGGGCGATTCAATCCAAGGTTGCTCCAATCATTGAAGACGGATTTGCTAATGAACGATTTATCTTTGAGAATGATAATTCTATGATTTGGTATACGGATAATACCTACGTCAAAGAGGACAAGGATGGCAATAAGCGTTTCTTGAAGAAAGAGCCCGTCAGAAGAAAGACGGATGGTTTCCATGCCTTGATTGCTGCTCTATACAAACGTGAGCTTGTACATGAGTCGAACGTTGGGGAATTCCTCGATATGTTAGAGGATTGGGAGTTTTAATCTAAGAATAAATTTTGGGTGGTAGGTTGGTAATTGGATAGGAAGGAGGGGAAGCATGGGGTTCTTAAATTTATTTAAGCGTGATGCGCCTGATGTTGGTTTTGATTTTGAAGAGTTGGAACGAATGTTGGGGTGTTTGCAGTTAAAGAGTTTAGCGATTGATAAGTCGGCGGAGTTTGTGGCTCGTATCTTTGCTAAGTCGGAATTTCGG
Organism: Streptococcus sp. 1559; assembly: GCF_013276735.1. NCBI lineage: Bacteria > Bacillati > Bacillota > Bacilli > Lactobacillales > Streptococcaceae > Streptococcus > Streptococcus sp. 1559. The sequence continues at coordinate 12,432 of NZ_VMLO01000022.1, read as the reverse complement.
TATATGGTGGAGAATCATCATGTGACGTCAGACTGGGATTATATTTTAAATGTGCGTCCCAATAAGAATGAGTCGGCCTCGGAGTTCTGGCAGAAGGTCATTTATCGCTTATTGACGAAAAACGAAGTACTCATTGTTTTGTCTGATGATAAGCAGTTACTGGTAGCTGATGCTTTTACTCGTAGGCGTTATGCTCTGTATGATGACACCTTTGAGATGGTGTCTGTCGGGGATTATACATTTCAGAGGAAGTTTGCTATGAGTGATGTCATCTTTCTTCAGTATAATAACAATCGCTTGCAAGAATATGTATCTGACTTGTTTTCTGATTATGAAAAACTACATACTCGTCTGGTGGAAGCCTTAGCTAGAAATAATCAGATCCGTGGGGTTCTGGCTACAAAAGCGAATGGAACTTTTGATGAGGATAAGAGAAAGAAACTGCAGAGATATGCGGACAATCTTTTTAAGTCCTTTACGTCTAAGACGGTTGCCATTGTACCGACAATGGATGGTGTGGAGTATTCGGAGTTGACCAATACGGTAGGAACTACAAATCTATCAGTTGAAGAGTTGAAGAAACTGAGACGTCAATTTGATGACGAGGTTGCGGATATATTAGGTTTGCCGACGGCTTTGATGCATGGAGATATGGCTGATTTGTCTAATAGCCAGAAGATGTTTAACAGTTATTGTTATGAATCGCTGGTTAAAAAAGTGGGTGACGCTCTAAACCATGCTATGGTGAGTTCGGCTGGATACGCTAATCAGAAAAAATTTGTGATTTTTGGTGAGGGGGGACTGGATAAGTTTGCTCTGGCTGAGAACATAGATAAACTCATCTCATCTGGGGCTATGACTCGAAATGAGGTGAGATTGGAACTTGGTCTTGAGGCTGTTCCTGGTGGGGATTCTTTCCTTATCACTAAGAACTATCAGGGTGAAAACGAAATAGAGAAAGGAGGAAATGAGGATGACAATCATTCAGATTAAGGGAGCGATTGTATCCAATGATGACCGCTGGTTTTATGATTGGCTAGACATGGATGCAACTGCTCCTAAGGATATTGTATTGCCGACGACGGGAGAAGATGTGGAGGTGCACATCAATTCTGGTGGTGGTGATGTGTATGCTGGTAGTGAAATCTATACAGCATTGCGTGCTTATCAGGGGCATGTGACGGTGAAAATCGTGGGGATTGCTGCTAGTGCTGCGAGTGTTATCGCTATGGCTGGTGATCAGGTGGAAATTAGTCCTACAGCGCAAATCATGATCCATAATGTATCTGCTGGTGTACGTGGTGACCATAAGGCGCTCTTGCATGAGGCTGGTGTGTTAGAAGGGTTTAATAAGTCCATCGCATATGCCTATATTGATAAGACTGGTAAGGCATTAGATGATTTACTGGATCTAATGGAGGGTGAAACGTGGTTTGATGCTCGTTCTGCTGTTAATCATGGCTTCGCAGATAAGGTCATGTTTGAAAGTCAGGAAGCTCCTGTCTTGGTAGCTAGTCAGACACCTGTGATTCCTCGTGATTTTATCGAAAAAATCCGATCTGCGATGACCCCAGATGTGGAGTTATTGGCGGACTTGGTTCGTGATAGGTTGAATAACAGTTTACCTATCCCAGAAGATAAGAAAAAAGAAGACAAGACGGCTGAACCTGTGGGGTTGGGTCGTTTCCCATTTTAAGAAAGGAAATAAAAAACAATGATGAAACTTGGTAATGAATTTACAACTGCTCGTCAGAACTTTATGAATGCAGTAGAAACTGGTGCTCCTATGGAGGAGCAAAATAAGCTCTATAACGAGATGATTGAGGCATTGACAGATAAGTTGCAAGATGATGCTCGAGAAGCTGCTCGTAAAGAAATCGCAACTATGAATCCATACGATGCACAGTTGACTGCTGAAGCTCGCGAATTTTTCAACAACATTGAGAAACTTCCTCCCAAAGGAATTGAGAAATTGTTCCCTCAGGAAACAATTGACCGTATTTTTGAGGATATGGTGGCAGCCCGTCCACTTCTTCAACACATCGGCTTGCGTAATGCTGGTATTCGTTTGAAATTCCTCAAGTCTAGTCGTACAGGTCAAGCGGTTTGGGGTAAAATCAATGCTGAAATTCAAGGACAATTGAAACAAGAATTTGCTGAAGAAGAAGCGATTCAGTCTAAATTGACTGCTTTTGTTGTAATCCCTAAAGACTCTGAAAAGTTTGGTCCTGCTTGGCTACAGTCTTACGTATCCATTCAAATTACAGAGGCCTTTGCAGCTGCTCTTGAAGCTGGTTATTTAAATGGTGATGGGGACAACAAGCCTATCGGGTTGTCTCGTACTCTTACAGGGACTGCAGAAAGTGAAAAAGTAACTTATGCTGAGAAACAAGCTCAGAAAAAACCATTGACTTTCGCAGACTCTGCTACCGTGGTAAAAGAGTTGACGGAGGTTTATAAATACCATTCTACAAAAGCTGACAATACCACTCCTGTTGCAGTAGAAGGTAATTTGGTTATGGTAGTGAACCCTGTAGATGCCTGGGATGTGAAGAAGCAATATACGTCTCTCAATGCTCAGGGTGTATATGTAACAGCTATGCCTTATAACCTCATCTTGGTTGAGTCGGTTGCTCAAGCGTCTGGTAAGGTGACTACATTTGTCAAAGGTCGCTACGATGCCTTTGTAGGTGGGGGGATTGAATTTGGACGATTTACCGAAACCTATGCTTTAGAAGACTTGAATCTCTACACTGCTAAGCAATTTGCTTATGGTAAAGCGCATGATGAAAAGACTGCTGCTGTGTGGACACTGAATATTGGAAAATAAAAGGTGACTAAGGATGGAGATTGAAGCTAAACTTCATTCCCTCCTTGATCCTTTTAAGGAGCGGATGAGAATTTTTCATAGCGGAGAAGATGCGAATCTCTCACGGATGTTAGAAAGTTCTCAAATGGTTATTACCCGCTTGGTAGGAAGTGGGAATATACACGATCATCAAATAAGGGAACTTATCTTAGAACGTGCTCGCTATGTCTATAATGACCAAGTTGAATTTTTTTACGAAAATTTCAAAGCGGATATTTTAGCATTATCGTTAGATAAGATAGAAATGGAGGATAGTGATGATTAAGGTATTAAAAGAGTTTTATGACCTCAAGGAGGGAGTCCTTAGGCAAGTCGGAGAAAGGTTTGAAGCGACAGAAGAACGATTTGCTGAGCTAAAGGAACATTTACCTGACTATGTCGAGTTGGAAAAGTCGTCCAGAAGTCGTAGCTCTAAGGAAGTAGTGAGTGTAAATGAAGAGGAGTGAGGGACCAAGCTATCGTTACAAAAAGCCTGAGTCTCAAAATGGAGACCTGAGAACTCCCCTGACTTTCTATACCTCTAAAATAAAAAAAGGGGTTGATGGTCGTGATGTGAGTTACGAGAAGGCTTTTTATACGATGGGGCAAACTTATTCTCCAAGTATGAAAGACGTTGAGATTGCAACTGGAAAAGCGATGAAAGCTAAGATGACTTTGAAGATTCGTGACCCTCTGACAGATTATCAGCCTGAAAATCGGCATTTTGTCGAAGTGGGGGATATCCGTCTAGTTGGTAAGAAATGGCAAATCATTGATGTCCGTCCTGATTTTGCTAATCGGGATTTTTTGATTGTCCTTATCGGAGGTGGTCGTGATGTCTAGTGGAGCTAATCTAAAAGGATTTGATGATATTTTGAGGAATATTGAGGCTCGACTAGGAGAGCCGGTAGTTCGTAGAAAGGTCAACAGAGCCTTGAAGGAGACGGTTGAGGAGTTTGAGCCAACTTTCAAACGGGCTATGGCGGTGTACGCTGACACTGGGAAGACGGTTGGTGCGGTCGTTCATGGGAATGTGACTGGTACATCCAGCGGAGTTCCAATGGTTAAATTAGGTTTTAAAAGTCCTCGTTGGACTATTATTCACTTAAATGAATTTGGATATGCAAAGAATGGGCATCCTCGTGGTTTCGGAGTCATGCGCCGCTTTTTTGAAGCGAGTAAGCCGGTCTTTAAGTCTAAAGTCGGCATGAAGTTAAAACAGGAGTTTTTGTAATGATTAAAGACAAATTAACTGAACTCTACGATGCTTTGGAAGAGGATGAGTCTTTATCTGGTATTAGTATCAAGTCTTTTGAGCGTCCTGAGAGCTTGGGAGATGGCGAGACCAGTATTGTCATTATCCCTGTAGGGCCTCCAATGCAGACGGCTCACGGTAGTAATACTAGTTTGGCTAAGACTTTTCTCTATCAAATCAATGTAGAGTCTACTAATCGAGTGGAGTGTAAAGAACTCCAAGGAAGAATTGAAAAAATAATGGAAGAACAGGGATTTTATCAGACTGAAGGTGGTTTGGAACAATGGATTCCTGATATTAAGCGCTATGTAGACGTTCGGACTTATCGTGGTATGAGCGCTCTATATGAGAAATACTAGAAAGAAGGAAAAAGAAATGACAGTAAAAGGAACTGCACTTATCGGACTTAAATCAGTCACCATTCGTGTGCATGATGGACAGACTCCAACGGTTGGACAGAACCTCTTCACGCTAGAAGGTAAAGATAATGAAGGGGCTACACAGACCGCTAGAGTAACTGGATTATCTAGTGACCCTGTAAAGACTTATGGTAGTAATGTGGCTTATCACGTCTCCAATCGAGGAGTCGGTGATGTTAAGGTAGAGATGGGCTTGCTTGATGTCCCATTAGCTTTATATACGAATGCTTTGGGGTATGGCGATGATGATGGTATCTATTACTTCGGTGCAGACACAGTTGCCAAGAATGTTTCCATTCTCATTGAAAGTAATACTGCTGATGGGGAACCTGTTTACTATGGTTTTTATAAAGGTCAGCTTTCTATGGATGCTATTGATTTTGAAACGCTCAAGGATAAGGCGAATGAGTTAGCTACTACTAGTGTGAATTTCACTGCGACAGCTAGTTCAGACGTTGCAACTAAGGGGCGTTATGGTGCTATTGTTTATGGTTCAGATGCTGAAAAGTTGAAGAAATTGAAAGGTCAACTAAACATAACCGCTGCGGGGTAGAAGGAGGGCGAAAGCTCTCTTTTACTTTTTTAGAAAGGAAAGTATATGGCTAAGGTTCAATTTACAATTAAAAATGACAAGGGAGAAGATGTCCTAAAAAAGAGCAAAGAAATCACAACTCGTGATTATCGTGACTATTTGGTCATGAACGAATCCTTGACAAGTGATTTATCTGAGGTAGAGAAGCTTGATAAGCAGTTGGGATTTATTGCTAGTTTGTTTGATGATGTGACAGTAGAACAATTACTAGAATACACAGATTTTGCGAAAGTGATTTCTATTTTTACAGCAATTTATGCTCATCTGGTAGGTGATGTAGACCCAAAGGAAAAGAGCTAGCACCTGGGCAAGCGATCAAACGTTTTTATGGTTTTGTCAAGCAAGTTACAGAGGGTCCTTGTGGAATGAGCATTCGCGATGTGATGGATACGAGTTGGGAGGACTTGATGGGGGTCTTGGGAAGTCTGGAAACGAGTGAACAAGAAGAAGTGCTTGACTTGGCAGATTTTTTAGAAAGTCTCTAGGTCAAGACTTTACAAATCAAAGGCTTAGGAATATAATAGAGATATGTAAGGGAGGTGGAAGAAATGTCTCGAAAAGAAAAAGCATGTAGAAGATATTGGTTTTGGTTTACCATTTTTATCCTTTATCTTGCTTTTGGCTTGTATTGTATTTGTACAAATTTTGTAGATATCTTTGGTATGCTCTTGCTATCACCCTTTATCTTTGCTTCCCTGCCACTCTATGCTTATCTATTTCTTGGTATGTTTATCTGGGCTTTTATGAACATGGCAATGGATGATTTTTATAAAGAATGATGAAAAGTCCGTAAGGGCTTTTTTCTTTGCTCTGAGGAGTTAGGAAGGAGAACAAGATGGCAAGCGGTACGCCGTTAGGTCAGATGTATATCGAGCTAGGGTTGGACGTGTCAAAGTTCAGTCCTACTCTAACTGGTGCAAAAAACGCTGTAAAGTACTTTCAAAATAATGTCCGTTCTTTGGACAGTACTTTAAAAGGCAATGAAAAAAATGCTAGCTTACTTCAAGCAAAATACAAGACTTTAGGACAAGCCATTGATTCACAACGTAAAGTTTTGGATGAGATGAAGAAAAGTTTTGATAAACTTGAACCGGGGACAGCTAAATTTGACAAGGCTGCTGCTGATATTCAGCGTGAGAATGCTAAGTTGGCAGTAATGGAAGGTCAGCTACGCGGTGTTGAAAAAGCTTTGCAAGATGTGGGGCGTGAAAATAGTTGGTCTGGTAAGATAGATGCCTTGAGCGAAAAATTTGCTAAAGGTGGAGAAAAATTGCGGGCTATGGGCGATGCAATGAAGCCTGTGTCTGCTGCTTTATTAGCTGGTTTTACGCTTTCTACTAAGAAAGCTATTGACTTTGAAAGTCAGATGAATACAACTAAATCTCTGTTAGCAGATACTATTCCAACAGCGGATGAACTGAACAGTACCACACAAAAGCTGGGTGAAAGTTCAAAAAATTGGGCGAAGCAGTATGGGATTTCTACTGCATCTATCAATGAAGGGATGCAAGAAATTATCAAGAAAGGTTTTGATGCCAATCAAACAATCGAAGCCATGCCTGCTATCCTAGACGCTGCAAAGGCGTCTGGTGAGGACTTCAATACGGTTATGAACGCCACTACGAATATTTTGCAACAATTTGGGCTATCTACTCAGGATACAGAGCGAGTAACCAATAGCTTAACCTTTGTCGCCAATAAAACGGCTGCTGGTTTTGCTGATATGGGGGCTGCAATGGAGTATGTTGGTCCCGTTGCTAAAAACGTTGGTATGAACTTGGAAGAGACTGCCGCTGCTGTTGGTCTTTTGTCCAACAATGGTATTGCTGGTGAAAAGGCTGGTACGGCTCTGCGTGGAGCTTTAACAAGGCTACTGAAACCATCAGAGCAAAATGCAAATGCAATGGAGAAGCTTGGTTTTTCTGCAGAAGAATTTCGTAGCGGCGCGATTAAGCTACCTGATATTTTGGATCGTATCAAAAAGAATACGGAAGGGATGACAGATGCTCAGAAATCGGCCTTGATTGCTACAGCCTTTGGTACAGAAGCTCAGACAGCGATGAATATCTTGGTTGACCAAGGTGGAGATGCGTTGCGTAATCTTGCTAACGAAACCAAGGGGGCGACAACTTATACCAAGGATTTAGCAAATGAATTATCTAAGTCTTCTAAAAATGGTGTGGAACGTTTTAAATCTAGTTTAGAAGTTTTACAGATTAACATTGGTCAGAAATTATTACCATTACTAACTCCTGTGATTGATAAGGTGAACCAATTTATCGACTGGCTAAGTAAGGCTCCTCCAGCCGTACAGAGCTTGGCGGTTGGTATTGGTGGTTTTTTGGCTCTGGGCTACCCTTTCTTGAACTTTCTAGGCAATGGGGCGACGGCTCTTAGTATTTTGATAAAACATGCCGGTAAATTAGAAGGACTATTAAAGGGCGGTCTCGGTCTTGCTAAATTGACAGAGCGTGCTGGTAAATTAAAAGGACTTTTACAAGGTGGTCTCGGTCTTGCTAAGGTAGGAAGCGAAGCTACTGTTTTAGCGGAAGGAGCTGGCGCTGCTGCATCTAGTTCTAGTCTCTTGTCTGGAGCCATTGGGGCTTTGACAAATCCTATTGGTTTGCTGGTGGGTGGTGCTGCTTTACTAGCTGGAGGATTGGTCTATCTAGGACATAAGAAAGACGAGGCTCGCATTAAGGCGGAGGAATTTGGGTCTCAGTTGAGTGATACTGCAAGGAAAGAGTTAAGAGATTTCCAAAGTAAGGTAGATGATACCAGTACAGCAGTAGCCAACTTTGGAACCCACGCTGGCGATGCTGAAAAAGTTTCTGAAGCTTTTCGAAAACTTCATGAAGAGGTAGCAGCAGGTGCTGAAAAAGCTAATCAACGTATGGAAGAATTAGCTAAAAAGTTGGGGTTTAGCGATGAAGAAATCGCTAAAATGAAAGTAAAAAATGACCAAGTTGTTTCAAATACCGATGCAATGGCTAATCAGGTCAGTGAAATCTACAAACGTCATAATGGAGACGCTAGCAAGTTTTCTCAAGAAGAAAAAGAAATCGTCTTAAACAACCAAAGAGAGATGATCAAAGCTAGAATCGAAATGATGGAATTATCTGGCGAACAACAAAAGGCTGCGCTTCAGGCTCTGAATGGAGAGATTGGTAGTTTAAATGAAACGCAATTAAAGCACACAAGAGATGTTTTGAAGAAGGCTCTGGATGAAGAAAATCAGTTATACAAAACCTCAAAAGATGGATTGAAACAACTCTTAGATGCCAAACGTATCGATCAAGAAACTTACAATAAAAAAATTCAAGAACTTGAAACAAACCACCAGCAAACCATGGAAGCCTTAGGTACTAAGTATTACCAGGTTATGCAAAACCTTGACGCTAAGGTAAAAGCTCGAACTGGACAAAGCTGGAACTACTGGGAAGAAGCTAAAAAGGTTCTGGAAGAATATGGTTTGTCTTATGAAGTAATCGGTCAAAAGGCAGCAGAAGCTTCTCAAAAAATGGGTGATTCCCATAGCATTCTTGCTAAGTATACTAGTGATATGAGCAAGGAAACGAGAGAAGCGAATGATGCTTGGTCTTTGCTCGTCGGAAACATTGATGAAAACAACAATTTTGTCATTAAATCAAACGTAAAAGAAGTGATTGGGGAAGCGACTAAATCTGCTGAGGGTTGGGAGCAATTGCAATTTATTGTTAAAAATGCGAATATCAACTCAAATGTTCGGGTAACGATTGCTGAAGCTCTCGTTGAGTCTGGTAAGTGGTCAACTATGACACTGGAAGAAAAACAGTTGATTGTCCAAAATCAAGCAGGACTGCAAGCTATCTTTGATAGTGAAAACCATCTTAGAATCTGGAACAGTATGCCTGCTGAAGTCAAGCAACTGCTTTTGGAAAATACAGATGTGATGAATAAGGCTGAGGAGGCTTCCAAAGCGCTCTATAACTATGATGCCTTGACTCCTAAGCAGAAAGAGTTGCTGGCTACGGATGAGAATTTCAGAAAGGCTGTTGCGCGTTCGACTGACACGCTAACGACTTGGAATGCGATTACTCCATTCACAAAAGATTTGAAACTAGATCCTACAAATGTTTTGAACAACGGGCAATTGTCAATCGATAAAATCATAGCTTGGAATCTATCTAATCCAGAGAATAAGTCATTAAATGCTATTGACAATACTAGTGAAGCAGTTGCTAGTGCAAAAGCGAGTGTGAACTCTCCGAAACAGGAAAAACCAATTGATTTACTTGCGAAAGATCAGACTGCAGGCGTTAGAAATGAGACGAGTGCGGCTATTAATGCGATTAAGCAACATAATCCAGTAGATATCCTTGCTAAAAATAGCACTTCCAGTACTGTCAGCGAGGTCAAAAGCGTCGTTAATAGCATTCAAGACAAAACGGTTACAATCAACGCTCAAGATAATGCGTCTGGCGTGCTTGCAGGCATTAGGACTTGGATTACTAGGGTAACTGGTGATTTCTTTACCAATGTTTTTGCTAGTCGGCATGCCCACGGTACCAACTATCACCCTGGTGGTCTTGCTATGGTCAATGACCAACGCAATAGTACCTACAAGGAATTGGTTACTCTTCCAGATGGTAGGAGCTTCATTCCTGAGGGGAGGGATGTTCTTCTTCCTCTTCCTAAAGGGGCTAAAGTTTTGCGGGCGGATAAGACCAAACGCTTGATGCGTGAGATGGGGGTTCCTAAATATGCTGCAGGAGTTGGCATTCCGAGTGATGCTAAATTCCTTCGTGAGATGGAAGAAGCACAAGCTAAAATAGTGGTGCAAACAAAAGGAGATACAAATAGTAAAGACAGCGATAAAGTCGTGTCTGAGATAGCGATTCTGAGAGCAAGTATGGAGAAGATCCTTACTGCTATCCTTGAAAAGCCGTCAGATACTTACCTGGACGCTGATAAAATTTCAATGAGCGTCTACCAACGTCAAGGTGCGATTTACGCTAGGGAGGGAATGTAATGTTTTATATGATTATCAATGGTTTTAACACATCAACTATCCCTCACTGCGTGGTGACGGATTTTGGTCAGGTGGAGGCTGCTAAGCCTAGGGTGGCTGAAGATGCTAACCTCTACGGAGCCAACGGAAGTTATCGAGTGCTGGATGGTGGCTATGAGAGTTATGAACGGACTTTTTCGTTCTATATTCCTAAGTTACTGGATGTTTCGACTATCGTGGAGAAATTTCAGCCTAAGGACAATGTGCTGGAGTTTAGCTACCAGTTGGGTTCTGTCTTTTATGCGGATTTTATTGGTGCAACCTATAGCCCTCATGGGATGCATGCCTGGAAGCTAGAGCTTAAGCTGAGTATGCAACCGTTCCGCTATCAGAAAAATCTTGCTCCTCTTATTTTTACCGCAAGCGGTAATGTCAACAATCCAGGCTCTGTCTATAGTGAGCCTGTGATTGAGATTGAGGGGGACGGAGATATTTCTTTGACTATCGGACGGACAACCATGCACTTGACCATTAGACGAAAAGTGACCATTGATTGTAGGCATAAGAAGCAGAATATCTACAACGCAGATGGTGTGGTTCAAAATACGCTACGAAAGCGTGGAGGCTTCTTTGAATTGGCTGTTGGCAATAACGGTCTGGTCTTTACTGGTGCGGTTCGTAAGGTCACAGTTCGGCCGAATTGGAGGTATATTTTATGATTTATCTTACAGAGGGAAATAGGCCTTTAAACGAGTCCTACAATGATGAAATTGTCCATTTGGGGAACAATACCTATCAACTGACCTTTCGTTTTCCTACATCGGATCCCAAGTGGGAATTGCTGAAAGAGGAAACTTTTCTGACTGCAGATGACCTGCATGGTGAGCAGGATTTTTATATTTTTGAGGTTGAAAAGCAACAAGGATATATTCAAGTCTATGCCAATCAGGTTATCAGTTTGTTAAATAATTACATCGTTAGCTCTATCGAGGTTGACCGTGTCAGTGGGACAAGGGTGTTGAGTGCTTTTGCTGGTAGTATTACCAGAGCCAATCCTTTTTCTTTCTTCTCTGATATTGATGATAGGCATACGCTCAATATCAAGGACAAGAATGCCATGGAGGTCTTGGCCAAAGACAAGCATTCTATCCTAGGTCAGTGGGGCGGAGATATGGTGCGAAACGGTTACAACTTACGCTTGCTGAAGAATGGCGGTTCTGAAAATGAATCGCTTTTTATGTACAAGAAAAACTTGTCCAGCTACCAGCATAAGACCTCAATGAAGTCTTTAAAAACTCGGATAACCTTTAAAACGACTGTTAAGGGCGAGGGAGAAAATGCGGTTGACCATGATTATATGGTGGTGATTGACAGCCCCTTACTTGGGAACTACAGCCAAATCTATGAAGATGTCGTGGAGGTCAATGACCAAGACGTGACAGATGAGGCTAGCTTGATTGCATATGGTAAGCAGTATTTTCGGACAAGTATGTGCGACATGCTAGAAGATAACCTTGAAATCTCGGTTGTCGGTCAGAGTGATGTTGCGGTGCAGATGTTTGATGTGGTCAGTATCTACCATGAGTGGTACGGTCTTGATGTTCGTAAGAAAATCACCAAATATACCTATTCGCCAATGGCAAAACGCCTAAAATCAATAGGTTTTGGGACCTTCCAGTCCAGTCTTGCAAATGCGATCGGTGGGATTGTAAATGATGCCGTTTTGAATGAAAGCCGAAATCTGCATCAGATTTTTGAAGAACGTTTGAAAAAGGAAATCGCCAACGCTGACCGTGCTTTTGACGCTGAATTTACTAAGCGTGAGAAAGCTATTACGGATGCCATCGAACTTGCCAAGGCTAAGGCGGAAGAAGTCAAGCAAGAAGTGTCTGACACTATCAATCAGCGTTTCAATAGCTTTCATGATGAACCTTTACGAGAATCAAGGCGCAAGGCTGAGGAAGCTTTGAGACAAGCTGGCGCAAGTAGCTCTCTTGCTCAGGAAGCCAAGCGGATTGGGCTGGATTCTGTTGCTAGACTTGAAGCGTTTAAGTCGCAGACTAGGAGTGCTCAGACGGCTTTGTCGGGTGATTTGAATCTTCTAAAGCAGACAGTTACCAATGATATAAGCTCCAAGCAAAGGCAACTTAAAACTGACATTTCCAAACAAGTTCAAGCTCTCGGTCAGATAAAGAATGACTTGGCTGGAGTCAGAAGCTCTCAGGCAAGATATGAAGAGACGACTAAAGGCAGGCTAACTGCACTGACGAACAGAATGGAAGGGAAAGCTAACAAATCAGAAGTCAGGCAAACAGCAGAGACTCTGAC
>NZ_VMLO01000021.1:0-22076 GCF_013276735.1 Streptococcus sp. 1559 | reverse complement strand
AACTGACGAAGTCAGTAACTATATCTACAGCAAGGCGAAGCTGACGTGGTTTGAAGAGATTTTCGAAGAGTATTAGTGATAAATCCATTATACAGTAGCAAACTTAATTTATCCACTCTGCTCCTCAACTGTCAGTTTTTGGTCCTGAATTGTTATTTGAGTAAGTTCTTTTTCCTCATAAAATTTTCTTCCTCTAAAACTTCTGGAAAAAAACAGATAATTTCTTGACAACATTTTTTATAAGAAACAAGTTCATCTGTCATTTCAAGCAGGAGTAATCCTTTATCTACTAATGGACGGAACGGAATTCAATCGCTTGTCTGATGTGTTTTCTAAGGAACATATCTACTATGCACATCCCTATACCTCTTGGGAAAGGGGAACTAATGAGAATCACAACAGGCTCATTCGTAGATGGTTACCTAAGGGAACTAAGAAAACAACTCCCAAAGAAGTCGCATTCATCGAAAATTGGATGAACAACTATCCTAAAAAATGCTTGAACTACAAGTCGCTCAGAGAAAACTTCTTGATGACTAACTTGAACTTGAAATTTAGCAATAATTCATTCACCATCTAACTATATTTAGTAATTATTTCAGAACTGATTAATATTAAAATTAACTAACGATTCAAAGGATTCATACTAGACATAAATTACATCCATCAGATAGAGACTCTTATTATTTTTAGATTTTAGCTTTTCTAGCTTCAGAATACATCTAAACTTTAGAGAAGATGACTATTCGAAAGCTCGAATGCCTCAAAATTATCTCAGATAAGCTATTCGAAACTTAGAATACTTGTAAATTTATGGAATTACGATTATTCTAAACTTAGAATGCATATAACCTTTAGTTGACAGACCTGTTCTAAGTCTCGAAGGCCTGTATTCCCATCTATTTCTCATCAAAAACACTCATTCCCCCTTTCTCCTCCAAAATATGGTATAGTAGAAATATACTATCTATGAGGAGTTTACATGTCACAGGATAAACAAATGAAAGCTGTTTCTCCCCTTCTGCAGCACCTTATCAATATCTCATCGATTGCCGGTGGGGTTGGGAGTTTGATTTTCTGCATTTGGGCTTATCAGGCTGGGATTTTACAGTCCAAGGAAACCCTCTCTGCCTTTATCCAGCAGGCAGGCATCTGGGGGCCACCCCTCTTTATCTTTTTACAGATTTTACAAACGGTCGTCCCTATCATTCCTGGGGCCTTGACCTCGGTAGCTGGGGTCTTTATCTACGGTCACATCATCGGGACAATCTACAACTATATCGGTATCGTGATTGGCTGTGCCATTATCTTTTATCTGGTGCGCCTCTATGGGGCCGCCTTTGTCCAGTCTGTCGTCAGCAAGCGCACCTATGACAAGTACATCGGCTGGTTGGACAAGGGCAATCGTTTTGACCGTTTCTTTATCTTTATGATGATTTGGCCCATTAGTCCAGCTGACTTTCTCTGTATGCTGGCTGCCCTGACCAAGATGAGTTTCAAGCGCTATATGACCATCATCATTCTAACCAAGCCCTTTACCCTCGTGGTTTATACCTACGGTCTGACCTATATTATCGACTTCTTCTGGCAAATGCTTTGACACGTAAAAAATCCGTTTGGTTTCCCAAACGGATTTTGTGCTTTATTTTGAAACTTCTTTTGCAAGAACAAAGTTCCCAAGTGTGGCAGAACCATTTCCTGCTACTGCTGGAGTAACGATATAGTCACGCACATCTGGCACTGGTAGGTAACCATTGAGAAGAGCTGTAAATTTCTCACGGACACGGTCCAACATGTGTTGTTGAGCCATGACCCCTCCACCAAAGACAATCACGTCTGGGCGGAAAGTCACTGTCGCATTAACCGCAGCTTGAGCGATATAGTAGGCTTGGACATCCCAAACAGGGTTGTTGAGTTCAATGTTTTCCCCACGAACACCTGTACGAGCTTCCAAACTTGGACCAGCTGCATAGCCTTCCAGACATCCCTTATGGAAAGGACAAACACCCTTAAACTCTTTTTCAATATCCATTGGATGTCTAGCAACATAATAATGACCCATTTCAGGATGACCCACACCGCCGATAAACTCACCACGTTGGATGACACCCGCACCGATACCTGTACCGATTGTGTAGTAAACCAAGTTTTCGATACGGCCACCAGCATTGTTACGGGCAACCACTTCACCATAAGCAGAGCTGTTTACGTCTGTCGTGAAGTACATAGGAACGTTGAGGGCGCGACGAAGGGCACCAAGCAAGTCCACATTTGCCCAGTTTGGTTTTGGAGTCGTTGTGATAAAGCCATAAGTTTTTGAGTTTTTATCAATATCAATCGGACCAAATGAACCAACTGCAAGACCAGCAAGGTTATCGAATTTTGAGAAGAACTCGATGGTTTTATCGATTGTTTCGATTGGTGTTGTTGTTGGAAATTGTGTTTTTTCTACAACGTTAAAGTTTTCATCACCGACAGCACAGACAAACTTTGTACCGCCCGCTTCCAAGCTTCCATATAATTTTGTCATGATAAACCTCTTGTTTTTATTTTCTTTATTATAGCATATTTCGAAAGTCTAAATTTCTCTATTTTTTAGATTTTCCTCTGTAAATCTTACCATTCAAGCAAAAACGAACAAACATGTCATTTGTTCGTTTTCACATTAAAGAGGATTGATTAGATTTTCACTTCGATCACAGCATCCCCCTTAGCAACTGAACCTGTTGCGACTGGAGCTACTGAAGCATAGTCAGCTGTATTTGTAACGATAAGCATTGTTGTATCATCAAGTCCAGCTGAAGCGATTTTGTTTGAGTCAAATGTTCCAAGAACATCGCCAACTTTAACCTTATCACCTTGAGCAACTTTTGCTTCAAAACCGTCACCGTTCATAGACACAGTGTCAATACCAACGTGGATCAAAACTTCAGCACCATTTCTTGTTTTCAAACCAAAAGCGTGTCCTGTTGGAAAGGCAATTGAAACTTCAGCATCAGCTGGTGCATATACCACTCCTTGGCTAGGTTTCACAGCGATACCTTGTCCCATAGCTCCACTCGAGAAGACTGGGTCATTGACATCAGCAAGAGCGACAACATCACCGACGATAGGAGTTACAAGTGTTTCATTTTGAAGAGCTGCTGGAATGTTACCAGTTGTTTCTTCTTGGACCAAACGTTCTGTCTCTACTTCAGTAGCAACTTCTTTTTCATCCTCATAACCAAACATGTAAGTGAGGGCAAAACCAAGGGAAAATGATACGGCTACCATAAGAAGGTATTGAGCAAGTTGTCCGTTACCGATGTAAAGCATTGTACCAGGGATGATGGTGATACCATTACCAGTACCAGCAAGTCCAAGGATTGAAGCCAATCCACCACCGATTGCACCAGCAATCAATGAAAGGAAGAATGGTTTACGGAAGCGCAAGTTTACCCCGAAGATAGCAGGCTCTGTAATACCGAGAAAGGCTGAAAGAGCAGCTGGGAAAGCAAGTGTTTTTAGTTTTGGATTTTTAGTTTTAACACCAACCGCAACAGTCGCAGCACCTTGAGCTGTCATAGCAGCTGTGATGATCGCGTTGAATGGGTTAGCATGGTCAGCAGCAAGCAATTGCACTTCAAGCAAGTTGAAGATGTGATGCACACCTGACACGACGATCAATTGGTGAACCCCACCAATCAAGAAACCACCAAGACCAAATGGCAAGCTAAGGATCGCTTTTGTAGCGATAAGGATGTAGTTTTCAACAACGTGAAAGACTGGTCCAATGACAAAGAGTCCAAGGATAGACATAACCAAAAGTGTCACGAATGGCGTTACCAAGAGATCAATCACATCTGGAACAACCTTGCGGACCGCTTTTTCAAATTTAGCTCCGACAACCCCGATGATGAAGGCTGGAAGAACGGAACCTTGCAAACCAACAACAGGGATGAAACCAAAGAAGTTTATAGCAGTTACTTCACCACCTGAAGCAACTGCCCAAGCGTTTGGAAGTGAGCCAGAAACAAGCATCATACCAAGAACGATACCAACGGCTGGATTTCCACCGAATACACGGAAGGTTGACCACACAACCAAACCTGGCAAGATGATGAAGGCTGTATCTGTCAAGATTTGAGTGTAAGTTGTCACGTCAGCTGGAAGTGTCATTCCAAGAGCAGTCAAGAGACCACGCACACCCATGAAGAGACCTGTCGCTACGATAACTGGGATGATTGGAACGAAAACGTCACCGAAAGTACGGATAGCACGTTGGAACCAGTTCCCTTGTTTGGCAGCTTCTGCTTTCATATCATCTTTAGATGATGTTGGCAAACCAAGTGCAACAACTTCATCGTACATTTTATTAACTGTACCTGTACCAAAGATG
The DNA here is from genome assembly GCF_013276735.1 of Streptococcus sp. 1559. Lineage (NCBI taxonomy): Bacteria > Bacillati > Bacillota > Bacilli > Lactobacillales > Streptococcaceae > Streptococcus > Streptococcus sp. 1559. The sequence continues at coordinate 17,698 of NZ_VMLO01000021.1, read as the reverse complement.
ATTTGGTATTGACCTGAGTTAAAGAAAGCACCTTGAACTTTTTCCAAGTTCTCAATCACTTCTTTATTGATTTTTCCTTCATCTTTGACCATGACACGAAGACGAGTCGCACAGTGAGCTACACTGTTGACATTTTCACGTCCGCCCAAGGCATCGATGACTTTTTTTGCAATTTCCTGATTGTTCATTTGCAAAAATCTCCTTATATAACATTTTGTTCTTGTTTGAAAGCGATTTTATTCGCCCTTACGACTATTATTTTATCATGTTTTAGAAATATGTCAAGCGTTTTGCAGAAAAAATATTCCATCCACTTAGTGGGCACGCTTTAGATTGATTGTTTTTGACTGTTTCATCAGGCATTCCTTGAAAAAATAAGTTTTAAATCTGAGTTAAAAAGGGTTTTGTTTCACTTTCTTTCAATTTTCTGTAGATGGTTGATTGATTTTCTGCTTCTATTTTATGATAAGCGTTTGACAGTTTTTTCTCTTTTTTAACATAAAAGACTTGCTTTTTTAACCGAAAACGGTTACTATTAAAAGTGATAAGATTTTTGGAGGAATGAATGAATGGAATGGACTACTGAGCGTCGTTACAGACTTTATCAAGATTGGACGCAAGAAGAAATTCAACATATAAAGGAAAATATAGCACAATCTCCATGGCATACTCATTACCATGTTGAGCCAAAAACAGGACTTCTCAACGACCCAAATGGCTTTTCCTACTTTGATGGCAAGTGGATCCTCTTTTACCAGAATTTTCCTTTTGGTGCAGCCCATGGTTTAAAATCTTGGGTGCAATTGGAAAGTGAGGACTTGGTTCACTTCACAGAAACTGGTGTCAAAGTTTTACCTGATACTCCATTAGATAGCCACGGTGCCTACTCTGGTTCTGCCATGCAATTTGGTGATAACTTGTTCCTATTTTATACAGGAAATGTTCGTGATGAAAACTGGATCCGTCACCCTTACCAGATTGGAGCTTTGATGGATAAGGATGGCAAGATTAGAAAGATTGATAAGATCTTGATCGACCAGCCAGCAGACTCTACTGATCATTTCCGTGATCCACAAATTTTTAACTTTAAGGGTCAATTTTATGCCATCGTGGGTGGTCAAGACTTGGAGAAAAAAGGTTTCGTCCGTCTTTATAAGGCTGTAGACAACGACTACACAAACTGGCAAGTTGTTGGCAACCTTGACTTTGCTAACGACCGTACTGCCTACATGATGGAATGTCCAAATCTGGTCTTTGTAGGGGAGCAACCTGTCCTTCTCTACTGCCCACAAGGATTGGATAAGAAAGTTCTAGACTACGATAATATCTTTCCAAATATGTATAAGATTGGGGCTTCCTTTGACCCTGAAAATGCTAAAATGGTAGATGTGTCTCAACTTCAAAACATGGACTATGGTTTCGAAGCCTATGCAACTCAAGCCTTCAACGATCCTGATGGACGTGCTCTAGCTGTTAGCTGGCTTGGCTTGCCTGATGTTTCATATCCATCTGACCGTTTTGACCACCAAGGAACCTTCTCTTTGGTCAAAGAACTCACTATCAAAGACGGTAAACTCTACCAATTCCCAGTCGCAGCTGTCAAGGACCTTCGTGCCTCTGAGGAAGCCTTCTCAAATCGTGCCCAAACTAAGAACACTTACGAACTTGAACTCAGCTTGGAAGCTAATAGCCAGAGCGAGATTGTCTTACTAGCTGATCAAGAAGGCAAGGGACTTTCCATCAACTTTGACCTTGTAAATGGTCAAGTGACAGTAGATCGTAGCCAGGCTGGTGAACAGTATGCCCAAGAATTTGGGACAACTCGTTCTTGCCCTATCGAGAATCAGGCTACTACTGCTACGATTTTCATCGATAACTCTGTCTTTGAAATTTTCATCAATAAAGGAGAAAAAGTATTTTCCGGTCGTGTCTTCCCACATGTAGACCAAAATGGTATCCTCATCAAATCTGGAAACCTAACTGGAACTTACTATGAATTAGATTATGGTCGCAAAACTAACTGATGTCGCCAAACTTGCAGGCGTCAGCCCTACTACCGTTTCTCGTGTTATCAATAAAAAGGGCTATCTCTCCGAGAAAACCATCCAAAAAGTCAATGAAGCCATGCGGGAATTGGGCTATAAGCCCAACAACCTAGCTCGTAGTTTGCAAGGAAAATCGGCTAAATTAATCGGCTTGATTTTCCCAAATATTTCCAACGTTTTCTACGCAGAATTGATTGATAAGCTGGAACACCAACTCTTCAAAAATGGTTACAAGACCATCATCTGCAACAGTGAGCATGATTCTGAGAAGGAACGCGAATACATCGAAATGTTGGAAGCCAATCAGGTGGACGGCATCATTTCTGGTAGTCACAACTTGGGAATCGAAGACTACAATCGAGTGACGGCACCAATTATTTCCTTTGACCGAAATCTGTCACCAGACATTCCAGTCGTTTCCTCTGACAACTACGCTGGTGGAGTTCTTGCTGCCCAGACCTTGGTTAAGACAGGCGCCCAATCTATCATCATGATTACAGGGAATGACAATTCCAATTCGCCTACTGGACTACGCCACGCTGGTTTTGCATCCGTACTTCCAAAAGCTCCTATTATCAATGTTTCCAGTGACTTTTCTCCCGTCAGAAAAGAAATGGAAATCAAGAATATCTTGACTCGACAAAAGCCAGATGCCATCTTTGCTTCAGATGATTTGACAGCTATTTTGGTCATTAAAATCGCTCAAGAATTGGGCATTTCTGTACCAGAAGAGCTCAAGGTCATCGGCTATGATGGTACCTACTTTATCGAAAATTACTACCCTCAACTGGCTACTATCAAGCAACCCTTGGAAGAGATTGCCTGCCTCACTGTCGATCTTCTCTTGCAGAAGATCGAAGGCAAGGAAGTTGCGACAACTGGTTACTTCTTACCAGTTACCTTATTACCAGGAAAAAGTATTTAAATACAAGAAAACTCAGACCGAATTCGTCTGAGTTTTTATGATCTTAAATTTTCTAGGTAGCGCTGGGCTGTCTCTAGGTTAAAGGTTTTATCTGCGATGAGGCGCTCGACTAGGGGAGCAACTTCGGATTCACTAGCACCTGCGAGAAGTGCCAAAGATTTAGCCTGCAATTTCATGTGGCCTTGCTGAATCCCTGTACTCACCAAGGCTTTGAGGGCCGCAAAATTTTGGGCAAGCCCGATAGACACGATAATCTGGGCTAATTCTTTGGCAGAAGGATTTCCCAATAATTCATGACTGAGAGCTACACGAGGGTTGAGACCAACAGAGCCACCCTTGGTCGCTACAGGCATGGGTAAGGTCATCTCACCGACCAATTCTTCTCTTTCAAGATCCAGCGTCCAGCGACTGAGACCTTGATAGCGCCCGTCTCGACTAGTAAAGGCATGAGCCCCCGCCTCAATGGCACGCCAGTCATTACCAGTGGCAATCAAAATGGCATCAATACCGTTAAAAATCCCTTTATTGTGGGTAGCCGCTCGATAAGGATCAGCTTGCGCAAACTGACTAGCCAAGGCTATCTTCTCTGCAATTTCTCGTCCTTGCTCCTTTTGGCGGATCAAGTAGCGAAAGGCGATGCGACAGCTTGCAGTCACCAGAGAATCAGTTGCGTAGTTGGACAGGATTCCCATGAGACTCTGTCCCTGACTGAGTTCTTCTAAGACTGGTTTCAAGGCTTCCAGCATGGTGTTGAGCATATTGGCACCCATGGCTTCCTGGGTATCGACATGAATATAAACAACGAGAAAGTCTGGTTCGCCTTTTATCTGCTCGACATGCAGATCACGCGCCCCACCTCCACGTTTAACGATAGAAGGATAGGCTTGATTGGCAAGTTCTAGGAGCTCTGCTTTCTTGCTGGCAATCTTCTCTTGCGCTTGTTCAGGGTCAGCAACTTGATAAAGGGCTACCTGTCCAATCATCTGGCGCTCATGAACCTGAGCAGTAAAGCCACCTGCTCGCTTGATGATTTTACTAGCATAGCTGGCCGCAGCAACCACGGACGGTTCTTCTGTCACATAGGGAACTGTGTATTCCTGACCGTTAACGAGAACCTCTGGGACCAGCGAATAAGGCAGAGAAAAAGTTCCCACCACATTCTCACTCAGCTGATCTGCCACAGTTACACTCATCTGTTCATCCTGCTCTAAACTCTCTTGCCTCTCAGGACTAAGGAACGCCTGAGCTTTTAACAGCTCGAGGCGCTCTTGGTATGATTTTTTAGAAAATCCATTCCAACTTATCTTCATTATTTTTCAACCTTGCTATAACGGCGTTGGTGATCAACAATTTCAACCAAGGCAAAATCTTGATTTTCATAGCCAGCAAACTGAGCAGAATTTGTTTCATCTAAGTCTACTTCTTCAAAGAAGACTTTTTCATAGTCTGCAACAGATAAGGCAGTTCGTTGGTTGAGCTTGTTCAAGCGGTCTTTATCCAGATAAGCTTCATAACCTTCAACCAATTCACCGCTGAAGAACTCAGCTACAGCACCACTTCCGTAACTATAAAGGGCGATTTTATCCCCAGCCTTCAAGCTATCTGTATTTTCCAAGAGAGACAGAAGCCCAAGGAAAAGTGAACCTGTGTAGATATTCCCCACCTTTTGACTGTAAAGAATAGACTGGTCAAAATGCTTTTGCAAGAGGTCTTTTTTCTCTTGAGGCAGGCTCTTATCCATGATTTTTTTCAAACCTTTTAAGGCTAATTTAGGATAAGGCAAATGGAAACAAACAGCCGCAAAATCATCCAAAGTAAGCTGGTAGCGTTTTTGATATTCAAGCCAAGTCGTTTTCAAACTATCCAAATATTGTTGGGTAGAATAGACACCATTTACATAAGGAGTTGTCGAGTAATTTGGACGCCAAAAATCCATGATGTCACGGGTTTGAGCAACATTGTCATTATTAAAGGCCATCATGCGTGGATTTTGTGTAATCAACATGGCCACACTTCCAGCACCTTGAGTTGGTTCTCCTGGAGTTTCAATACCGTACTTGGCAATATCACTGGCAATGACCAAGACCTTGGACTCTGGAGAATTTTCCACATGCAATTTGGCATAATGAAGGGCAGCTGTCGCTCCATAGCAGGCTTCTTTAATCTCGAAACTACGCGCAAAGGGCTGAATACCCAGCAAGCCATGCACAAAGACGGCTGCAGCCTTACTCTGGTCAATTCCTGACTCGGTCGCCACAATGACCATGTCAATTTCTGCTCTTTCTTGCTCAGTTAAAATAAAGTCACTAGCACTGGCCGCCAAGGTCACGATGTCCTCAGTTAAGGGCGCAATACTCAATTCCTCGAGTAAGAGTCCTTTGCTTAATTTTTCAGGGTCAATTCCCCTCGCTTCTGCTAAGTCTTGTAACTTCAAGACATATTGACTGGTCGCAAAACCAATCTTATCAATACCGATTGTCATATTTACCTCTGTTTTATCATTCATGTAAAAAATCGTTCGGTACTATTTTATCACAAATGGCAGTAAAAGAGATAAAAAAGACTTGATTCACCAAATCAAGCCTCTTATTGGTCATAATTTCAAAGAATGATTAGTTGCTAGAGAGTTCACCGATATAAGTAGCTTTATAAGCCCCATTCTCAGTTATCAGTTCCTGGAGGATTAAATTTCCTGAGTAAGTCCTTCCCATCTCATCTACAAATTCTTGATAAAACTGACTGGTCGGAATTTCTCTGACATCCTTATCAAATGTCTTGTCAAGTGTTTTACTAACCTTTTCGGCAATCAACTGATGCTCTTGTAATCCACTTTGAAACTCTGAACCCAAACTAGAAACCATGACTGGGATAAGCAACAAAGTCAGTAGACTTACAGACAATAAGGAAAATAGTGATTTTTTCATGATTTTTCCTCCTTTATATAGAGAGAATAGCATACATAGAAAGCCTTGTCACTATATTTATCTCATTTTTCAGAAAATTCTTTTATTTCTGTAAAGTCTACGATACTCGATGTGTTTTTATATAATGATACAGTCTGAGAATCACTGTTCCGCTAGCCATTCCAATGGAAATGACCAGAGCCAGCATAACAACTAATGTTGCACTTGCCAGCGCTTTATTATAGTCCCCTGTCACAAAAAAGGCAGTTGTCCGATAGGAGAGATAACCCGGAACCAAGGGTGCCAAGATTGCTAAGATAAAGACCACAGCAGGAGTCTTATAAAGAATACTTAAAATCTGGCTGACACAAGAACCTATAATGGCTGCAATAAAAGTAGCCACAATAACATTGGTCGGTTCCTTGAGCAAGAGATAGACTAGCCAGACAGCCATGCCCAAAATTCCTCCTGGTAAGAGCATGGACCGCTGAACATTGAGTACGATTAGAAAGGTAATAATAGCAAGAAGACTTGCTACTGCTTGTAATAAAAAGGTTATTAGTGTCATATTAGTTCATCAATACCAAGGCGACAGAAGTTCCTGCCCCTAAAGCAAGGGTAATGAGCAGGGATTCAAACATCTTGCTCATACCAGAGTTTATGTGGTTGGTCATAATATCACGAACCGCATTGGTCAAGGCAATTCCTGGAACAAACGGCATGACCGCACCAGCTATAATCAAGTCTGCCGTTGAAGGAAAGCCTGTGTAGCGAGCCCAAAACTGGGCAATCATTCCAAAGACGAAGGCCCCAGCAAAGGCTGTCACAAAGGGAATTCGGATAAACTTCTCCACATAGAGGGAAAAGGCAAAACCAAATAAGGTCGCCACTCCTGCCCCAAGTGCGTCGTAGATATTTCCACTAAACATAACCGAAAAGAAAGGAGCACTTAAGGTCGCAGCCAGAGTTACCTGCAACTTAGTATAGGGAAGGGGTTGGGCCTGCAAGGCCGTCAATTGCTTAAAGGCTGTTTCTAAATCAATCTGCCCCCCAACCAGCTGACGAGAAATCTGGTTCACATCGCAGACTTTTTCGATGTTATAAGAAGAGGAGGTCACCCGCTTCATGCGCGAAATATTGGTATTTTCAATAGAGAAAAAGATAGCGGCAGGCATGGCAAGGACATTGCAATCCACAATCCCCTGCGAATGCGCAATCCGAATCATGGTATCTTCTACGCGATGAATCTCTGAACCACTTTTAAGGAGAATAGTCCCCGCTAGCATAATCACATCGATGACGGCATTTAATTCTCTTGATTCTTCCATGCGTTCCTCCTTTTATCAACTCCTTCTATTCTATCACAAATCCGGACTCAAAAAAAATCTTTGCCATGAAATCATGACAAAGATTGATTACTTATTTTGATTATCCATCTGATTTTAAGGAGTAGCTGAACTTGTTTTAGGTTTGTAGATTGAAATCTTGACCCTTGTCTTATTGAGGTCTACCTTTTCACCTGCTCTAGGACTTTGTTCAACAACCATGCCTTCTGCACTACCTGCAGGTGCTTTCGTCACTTCTACAACTTCTATATTGGCTTCCTTAATCCCAACAATTTGAATCAAATTGTTCTTAGTAAACTCCAAGCTGGAACCAATGTAACTCGGCATGGCAACACTTGTAACTTTTTTAGCTACTGTCAAGACGATTTGAGTAGGTTTACTCAAATCATAAGGGATACCTGCACCTGGACTTTGTTTCATAATCGTTCCTGGTTCGCTTTCGCTGGACTCTTCTTCCTCTATCTTAATCAAATTCTCAGGAACCTTCTTCTGCTTGAGTTCTGAGATGACTTCTGTAGAGTTCCGTCCAATATAGTTCCCTAATTGAATCGTCGTAGCTTTTTTAGCCACTGTCAAGACAATTTGAGTTGCCTTGCTCAAGTCATAGGTCGTACCTTCTGGTAGACTTTGCTTCATGACCGTTCCAGCCTCACTCTCCTTGGACTCTTCTTCCTCAATTTTAATCAAATTATCTGGAACTTTTTTCTCTTTTAATTCCGCAATGACATCAGATGATTTCCGACCGACATAATTACTAATTTGGAAAGATTGCTTGCCTGATGAGACAACCAAATTGATTTTCGTTCCTTCTTTTCGACCAGTTCCAGCGCCAGGATCTGTACGGATAATCCGCCCTTCCTCCACCTTTTCACTAGCCTCTGACTTCTCCTCGCCAATCTCAAAATTGGCTTTCTTGAGGGTTTCCTTGGCTTCCGCAACTGTCTGACCTGCCACATCTGGAATGGCAATGGTTGCAGGAGTTCTGGATAGTATCCAAATAAGAGAGGCTGCCACCAATACAAGGCTGGCCAAAAAAATCAGGTAACGCATCTTAAATCTACGTTTTTTCGGTGCTTGTGGTTGGTAAGTTTCCTCTGTCACAGCCTGGCTTGTTTTTTTGATTGGTTTGTGTTCTGTCTGCGCTTGAACCTTAGGAATAGATGTCAAGGTACTCTGGGAAACCTTCGGTAAGGTCTTGGTATCTGCCTTAGTCGCATCGTCAAAGATCAGCTTTGGTTCATTACGACGATTATAAGACAAACTACTAGACAAATCCACATACATCTCAGCAACTGATTTATAGCGATCTGTCAATTTCTTAGCAGTTGCCTTGATAACAACATTCTCCAAAGCCTGGGGCACAGATGGATTCTCAGCAATAACGGACGGCAGGGGTTTTTGGAAATGCTGGAGAGCGATGGTCACTGCACTATCCCCATCATAAGGGATATGGCCTGTCAGCATCTCATAGAAAATGATCCCCATGGCATAGATATCACTTTGTACAGTCGCCTTAGAACCACGCGCCTGCTCTGGTGACAAGTAATGAACGGAGCCCAGCATCGAGTTAGTCTGAGTCAGACTCGTCTCAGCAAAGGCTACTGCAATCCCAAAGTCTGTAACCTTGACAGTCCCATCTGGTGTCAAGAGGATGTTTTGAGGTTTCAAGTCCCTGTGAACAATCCCTCTGGTATGAGCCAAACGCATGGCGAGAAGAATTTGTCCCATGATACGGACGGCTTCTTCATTAGAAAGAGGATAGTGTTCCTTGATATAGCGTTTAAGGTCAAGTCCAGCCACATACTCCATAGCGAGGTACTGTTGACCGTCTTCCTCACCAATATCTGTTATCCGAACGATATGAGGATGGTCTAAATCTGCCATAGCTCTCGCTTCACGCTGAAAACGAGCTACAGCTATCGGGTCCGTCTGGTAGTTGGTCCTCAGAACCTTCACTGCCACTTCTTCCCCGTCTAGAATCAAATCTTTGGCTAAGTAAACATCTGCCATGCCTCCTCGACCAATCTGTTTGACAATCCGATAGCGTCCGGCAAAAATCTTGCCGATTTGGATCATTCTGCATCCTCCTCGTTCATAGAAACAAGGGCAACCGTAATGTTGTCTAAACCTCCTGCATTGTTAGCAAAACGAACAAGTGTCTCCGTTTTATCTGCTAAAGGAATATCACTGGTTACAATATCACGAATCTCACTGCCTGAAATCATGTTGGTCAAGCCGTCACTATTGAGCAAGAGATAGTCACCTGACTCAAGGATCACTGTCCCAAAATCAGGCTGAATTTCATCTTTTTGCCCAATAGACTGGGTGATAATATTTTTTTGCGGATGAGCTTCTGCCTCTTCTGGTGTCAATTGACCAGCCTTGAGTAATTCATTGACCAAAGAATGGTCGCTCGTCAACTGATGGTATTCTTCTCCACGAATCAAGCCGATACGAGAATCACCAATATGAGCATAGATAGCCTGATTATCGATAATAGCAAGGACTTCCAAAGTAGTTCCCATGCCTCTGTAAGCTTCATCCTGACCAAGCTGGTGAATCTTTTGATTTTCAATTTCTAGGTAATGGGCGAACCATTCACGCACTTCATTGACTGTATCGATTTGGGTATCAACCCAAGCTATACCTAGGTCTGTTACCGCCATTTCACTAGCGATATTCCCTGCGCGATGACCTCCCATCCCATCAGCTAAAATAATCATGGTACGTCCAGCTCTATTGACATAGTGGTTGACATAGTCTTGGTTATTTGTTCGTTTCTGACCAACATCTGTTAATAATGAAATTTCCATGTGTCAGTTCCTTCCTAATCCGATATCTTGCGAAATTGACTGATGAAGAATCCATCACTTCCATACAATTCAGGTGTAATGAGGATACAGCCGTCTTTCATGATATCCTTACATTCATGTTCTAGTTTTACCTGCTCGAACTCGGGATGACTTTCTAAAAAGGCCTCAACAACTTGAAAATTCTCCTCTGAGACAATAGTACAGGTGCTATAAGTTATTATACCACCTTTGCCTAGTGTTTGACAAACACTACCTAATATTTCTAGCTGAATTTCCTGTAAGGACGCGAAATCTGCCGTTTCTTTATTGTATTTGATATCTGGTTTTCGGCGCAAAAGACCGATTCCTGAACAGGGAGCATCCACCAAAATCTTATCAAATGAATTCTGCCCAAAAAACTCATGCACCTTTCTGGCATCCAATTTTTGCCTTTGAACCCGATCTGCAACTCCCAGACGTTGAGCATTTTCTTGGATTAAGTCCAACTTGTGATCGTACAAGTCCAGAGCAGTAACCTGACCTGTCGTGAGATAAGAGGCTATATGGGCTGTTTTCCCACCCGGAGCCGCACAGGCATCAAGCACTCGCTCATCTCCCTGCAAATTCAAAGTTGGCGCAACCAGCTGACTAGACTCGTCTTGGATGGTTATAGTCCCTTCTGCAAACAAATCATGGCCTGCAAAATGCCCTTGCTCCTTAACCAGACCAGTGGTTGCTAAAAGGGAATTATTCGCCTCCAATAAGGCTTGGATTTCCTCTTTTCGGCTTAAATCAGTTACACGAATACTGGCCTTGTTTCGCACCAAGAGACTTTCAAAAATAGCTTGCGCTCGCTCCTCTCCGTATTCTTCCTTGAGCTTTGCAACTAGCCAAACCGGAAGGGAATAAGCGATGGAGTCACGCTTGTTTTTTCGTTTGATGCTAGCAATATCTGGCCAGCCTTCACGCAAGATACGGCGAAGGACGGCGTTGACCAATTTTTCACTGCCTTTTTTACGGACTTTGGCCAATTCCACTGCTTCATTGACCACAGCATAATCTGGAATCTTGTTCAAATAGCGGAGCTGGTAGGCACTCATGAGAAGAAGGACATAGAGCCAGTTATCTAACTTATCTCTGTCTTCGATAAAATGGGATAGGTACCATTCCAGAGTCAGTTTACGGGCTACCGTTCCATAGACTAGCTCGGTCACTAAGCCCTTGTCTGCTGCCGAAAGTTGACTTCCCTTGAGATGCTTATTTAAGGCGATATTTGAGTATGCTTGATTGATAAAAACATCCTCTAATACTGCCAGGGCTAAACTTCTAGCCGTTTCTACTTTAGTCACCAAATCGTTCTCCTACAGTCAATGTACGTCCAACTCCGTTGAGGAAGGAAGCGATGTCCATCTTAGGCTTACCAGCTGGCTGCACTTGCTTAAGAGACAAAGCTCCTTCTGCCGTTGCGACAATCAATTCTTTCTTGCCGATAGAGAGAATCTCTCCTGGATTTCCCTGACCTTCTACTGGCAGGGCTTCATAAATCTTAAAGCGGTCGCCCTTAAGGAAAGTATGGGCAACAGGCCAGGGGTTCATCCCTCTGATTTGGTTGAAAAGTTGACGATTGCTTTTAGTCCAATCCAACTTTTCTTCCTCTGGCTTGATATTTGGCGAGAAAGTAACCTGACTTGGATCCTGCGGTTCAGGTTTGATGTCACCAGCAATGTAGGCAGGCAAAGTATCCAAAAGCAAATCACGACCAACTAGCGCCAATTTTTCAAACAAGGTGCCAACATTGTCCTCATCTGTGATCGGAATACTACGACGAGAAATCATATCCCCTGCATCCATTTCCTTAACCATCTCCATAATGGTTACACCAGCTTCCTCATCACCTTGAATCAAGGCATAATGGATCGGAGCACCACCACGATGTTTAGGAAGGAGTGACGCGTGAACGTTGACCGCAAAGTCCATGCTATCAAGGAGTTTACTTGGGAGAAACTGGCCAAAAGCGGCAGTCACAATCCCATCTGCTCCTAGCTTCATAAGATCTTCCATCTCTGGACTTCCAGATAGTTTTTCAGGTTGGTAGATAGGAAGTCCTGCCTCTTTTGCAGCTTGTTTAACTGGGGTTTCCTGGATAACTTTTTTACGTCCGACAGCACGGTCTGGCTGGGTCACAACGGCTAGAATTTCGTAACGGTTATCTGTCAAAAGTCCTTTTAAGACTGTTGCTGAAAAGTCGGGTGTCCCCATAAAGATTAGTTTTGTCATATCTTCTCCTTCTTATAAAAATTGCTGTGGCTCATGGTCAATGCTGAGACGGAGCTCACTATTTTCCCTTTCTTGAGTCAAGGCCAAGACCTGGTTGAGGGTTGGTCCCAGCTCATCTTCTAAACGGTATTTAATTAAAATCTGGTAATGATAGAGGTTGTGAGTACGGGCGATGGGTTTGGGCGTTGGCCCGAGGATGTTACTGGTTTCAGACAAACCTGACCGCAAAATGTTCATGACTTCATAGGCACGTTTGACCACCTCTTCTTCTTTCTTGTGAGAAAGGGTAATGCCAATGGTGAAATAGTAAGGTGGATAGCCAAGTTGTCGTCTGATACCCATTTCATAAGCATAAAAGCCTTCGTAGTCCTGGTCTTTTGCAAATCGAATAGCGTAGTGCTGAGGATTGTAAGACTGAATCAAGACCTGCCCAGCTTTTTCAGCACGTCCTGCTCGACCTGCCACCTGAGTCAAGAGCTGGAAGGTTCTCTCAGAAGAACGGAAATCAGGCAGATTCAAGGCCGTATCCGCATTTAGAACACCGACTAGGGTCACATTTGGAAAATCCAATCCCTTGGCAATCATCTGAGTACCTAGTAAAATATCTGCTTCTCCTCGCCCAAACTGGTCAAGCAGAGCTTGGTGACTACCTTTCTTACGAGTCGTGTCCACATCCATGCGCAGAATGCGAGCCTGGGGAAAGAGTTCTGCTAGCTCGTCATAAGCCTTCTGTGTCCCTGTCCCATAGTAGCGAATACTGCGGCTCTTACAGTTAGGACAGACCTGAGGAATGTCCTTCGAAAAACCACAATAATGGCAGTTCATATTCTTGGTATCCATGTGCAAGGTCAAGGAAATATCACAGTTGGGACAAGTATCCACCGTCCCACACTCCCGACACATGACAAAGCTAGAATAACCACGGCGATTGAGCATGAGAACCACCTGCTCTTTTTTAGCCAGACGGTCCTGAATCGCTTCTAGCAAAGGAGGCGTAAAATTTGACGTCTCGTTTTGTCCGATATAGTCCCGAAAGTCAATCACTTGAACCTCAGGGATTCTAGCTAAAGGATTGGCGCGTTGGGTCAGACGTAAATGTTGATAAACGCCTTTGCCAGCCCGAGCACGGCTTTCCAGACTAGGAGTTGCTGAACCAAGCACCAGAGCCGCTTGATTATAATGAGCCCGTAAAATAGCCACCTCTCTAGCATGGTAACGGGGATTACTGTCCTGCTTATAAGTCGCTTCATGCTCCTCATCGATAATCATGACACCTAGATTTTTCAGCGGAGCAAAGATGGCAGATCTAGCACCAACAACAACTTGGGCATCGCCGCGTTCCACCTTGCGCCATTCATCATACTTTTCACCATTGGACAGGCCTGAGTGAAGAATGGCCACTTTCTTACCAAAGCGAGCAATAAAACGCTCCGTCATCTGCAGAGTCAAGGAAATCTCAGGCACTAACAAGATGGCTGTTTTCCCCTTATCCAAAGCTCCTTGGATTATTTGTAAGTAAACCTCGGTCTTCCCACTTCCTGTGATCCCTTGAAGGAGGAAGGGAGGCTGATGACTACCAATAGCACTCACAACCGCATCACGCGCCTGTCTTTGCTCTGGATTCAACTCCAAAGGCTGACTTGCTTCAATCCCTTCAAAATAAGCAGCCGAGCGTTGCACTTCCTTTTGGACTATGGACACAGCACCTTGTTCCACAAAAAAGTTGACCTGCTCCCGTGAGTAGGACTCTAACAAACTAGCCAAGGAAGCACTCTCAGGATGAGACAGCAAGTAATCTCTCAATTCCAACTTTTTCTTGGCACGCGCAGATATTTCAACACCTTCTAATTGAGCTAGATTCACCTCATACCAAGACTGGGTCTTGACCTTCTTTTGATCGACTGCCTGATATTCCAGACCAAGTAGGCCTTTTCTAGTCAAACGCATCATTTCAGCTTGCTTACCTAAATCCAGAGAAGAAAAGGCTAGTGAATCTTCAGAACCAAACAAGCGCTCTCGGTCTTCCTGACTCAGACCTTCCAGAGGATAGAGAATCTTCTCATAGCTAGAATTTAGAAATCCCGGTAGCATAGCCTTGAGAATAGAGATTTTGTAAGAAAATACAGATTTGCGGAGCTCCTCAGCCAGCCAGAGTTGTTCTTGCGTGAGAACAGGAGAAAAATCCAGTACCTCGGCAATATCTTTTAAATCTTGACTTACCCCTTCTTCATCCACTTGGGACTCCAAACCAAGAACAATCCCTTGAATCAGGCGATTGCCCTTACCAAAAGGCACATGAACCCGCATCCCAACTTCTAGCATTCCCTCAAATTCCTTAGGAATCTTGTAACTATAGGGCTGGTCCGTCTGCATCAAGGGCACATCTACAATAATATTGGCTATAACCATCTTCTCACCTCCTCCTTGTCAGTACATTCTTACAATAGAAAAAATAAGATTGAGTCCCCCCAACCTTAAATTTTTTCACCATCTTCTTTTTCTTTAGCGATTTGCTCTTTGATTTTCTTTTCTTCTTCTTCTTTGCGGCGTTTTTCTTCTTCGATACGGCGACGCACTGCTTCACGTTTCCCTTCTGGGTCTGGGTGAATGGTTACGTTTCCTGATTCGATTTCTTCTAGAGCGCGAAGAGTTGATTTTTCAGACTTGAAACCTTGAGTTGCTGGTGCACCTGCTTCCAATTCGTGGGCACGTTTTGCTTCCAAGATTACGAGTGAATATTTTGAAGGAACCTTGTCGAGCAAGGTATCAATAGAGGGTTTTAACATCATTTGCTTGTACCTATTTTCTAAATTTTATCGGGTAGTTGGAGACTTTGGTAACATCTCCTGATAGTGACCAATGACACGGTCCACACGGAAGTGCTCTGCTTCGATCACACGTTTGACACGCTCAGCAGCTAGGGGCACCTGATCGTTGACAATCGCATAATCATACTCACGCATGAGAGCAATTTCTTCCTTGGCTTTTTCGATTCGTTGGGCAATCACTTCTGCGCTATCTGTTCCACGACCTACCAAGCGGTCTTGTAATTCATCCAAATCTGGTGGTGTCAGGAAGATAAAGACAGCATCTGGAACCTTTTTCTTAACCTGAAGAGCACCCTGAACTTCAATTTCAAGGAAAACATCGATTCCCTTGTCCAAGGTTTCATTGACGTAGGTCAGAGGAGTTCCATAGTAGTTGCCGACATATTCTGCGTATTCCAACATCTGTCCTTGACGAATCAGCTCTTCAAACTCTTCACGAGTACGGAAGAAATAGTCACCACCGTCCACTTCTCCAGGACGTTGTGCGCGTGTCGTCATCGATACAGAGTATTGAAATTGATTTTCAGAACTCTCAAAAATCTCTCTTCTAACCGTTCCTTTGCCAACCCCTGAAGGACCAGAAAAAACGATTAGTAAGCCTCGGTCTGCCATTGTGTCTCCTTTTAGTCAGTCTGTGAAATAACATTTCTCTAGAATAATGGCAAAAAGCCAGATTATCCTTTACAGTCTTTCTATCTAGTGTAACAAAAAAGCAGTAATTTTTCAACTGCTCTTTCTTATTTATTTAGATGTGTTGTGATTCGAACGTGAAATATCGCTTTTAAAATATCTTCAGAAAATAGGTCTATACCATTTACAAATGAAAAAGAAAGGTTTATAATGTAATTGACATAATAAATTGTAGAATCAATTTTTTAAGGAGGTTAACATTATGCCTAACTATATTAAAGCGGATCAGTTTTTCTACCCACACGGAGTTCGTCGAGGTGGTTACTTGGAACTTGTGGACGGCAAGTTTGGAAAACATGTAGAGCAGATTCCTGAAGGAGCTGAGGTGATTGACTATACAGGTTATAGCATTGCTCCAGGACTTGTGGATACCCACATTCATGGATTTGGCGGTGTGGATGTTATGGATAATAATATCGAAGGAACGCTTCATACTATGAGTGAAGGACTCCTCAGCATGGGGGTAACGAGCTTCTTGCCAACAACTTTGACATCGACTTATGAGCAATTGCTTGCGGTAACTGAAAATATCGGTGCTCGTTATCAAGAAGCAAGTGGCGCGAAAATTCGTGGAATTTATTTTGAAGGGCCTTATTTCACAGAGAAATACAAGGGGGCTCAAAACCCTGCCTACATGAAAGATCCTCGCATGGATGAGTTTCGTGCTTGGCAAAAAGCAGCAAATGGCTTGCTAAATAAAATTGCTCTTGCGCCAGAGCGTGAAGGTGTAGAAGACTTTGTACGGACTATCACCGGAGAAGGTGTAACGGTTGCTCTTGGGCACTCAAACGCGACTTTTGATGAAGCTAAAAAAGCAGTCGATGCTGGAGCGAGTGTTTGGGTACACGCCTACAATGGAATGCGTGGGTTGACTCACCGCGAACTGGGTATGGTTGGAGCCATGTATCAATTACCTCATACCTATGCAGAGTTGATCTGTGATGGCCATCACGTAGATCCAAAAGCCTGCGAAATTCTTATCAAACAAAAAGGGACAGAAAACATTGCTCTTATTACAGACTGTATGACAGCTGGTGGATTGGAAGACGGTGACTATATGTTGGGAGAATTCCCAGTTGTCGTTGCAAATGGAACTGCACGCCTCAAATCGACAGGTAACTTGGCAGGTTCTATCCTCAAACTCAAAGATGGTGTGAAGAATGTAGTCGAATGGGGAATTGCGAATCCGCATGAAGCAGTCATGATGGCCAGCTTCAACCCAGCTAAATCCGTTCACATCGATGACGTCTGTGGACAAATTCGTGAAGGTTATGATGCAGATTTTATTGTTTTAGACAAAGATTTGGAATTGGTAGCAACCTATCTAGATGGTGTGAAACGTTATCAAGCATAAGAGAGAAGAGTCTGGGCAAAAGTCTAATTTGAGGAGAAAATCCAGTAATACTCCTTTGAAGTCAAAAAGCAACAAACACTGTCAACTATTTGTTACAACTCCATTAATTAGTATTCCACTTTCTAAAATCAGTATTTTGAGCTGTGCAATCCAAGTCTTCTAATTTGTTTTTTAATTTCTGTTTAGTATAAATTTTACTTGGGCAGTAGACCAACTTGGAGCGTTTACGAGTTGTTCCAGGCTCAGTTTAGCTTGTTTTCTTAGTCTCTTCTTTGTCTTTCTGTGAGACTTGGGAGAGAGGATGTTTTCCTTATAGAGTATTTTTCTAACAGTTGTATCAGAGAGCTGAATTCCCTCTTCTTCAGCTAGTAATTCACAGAAATGAAGGACATTTGGTTTATATGTTTCATAGGAGAGGTATTTCTTTAGGACACGTTCTTTGATTTCATCAGGGATTGCATGTTTTGGTTTTCGATTTCTGTTTCCGTGTCTGAAGGCTTCTTTTCCTTTCTGTTGATAGGCTAGTAGCAGACGATTG
>NZ_VMLO01000020.1:0-25339 GCF_013276735.1 Streptococcus sp. 1559 | reverse complement strand
AACTGGCTTGAAGCCATAACAAAAGCGCTTTCAAGACTTCCTCCATCACTCCCTAAATCCTCAGAAAAGATTCTATAATTTGTGGAAAAGTCTGAAAATCACTCCATGTTCATATAAACTGTCATTTTCAAGAAACAAGGTCAAACCTTACAAGAGCGCAAAAAACACCTCTCTGAATGTTCATTCCAGAGAGATGTCCCTTTTGTCTTAACTATTGTAAATCGACTGTCTAAAGTCATCTGAATCTTTGAGATAAGCTTTATAAATCGCTTTTTTCAGTTTTTGAACTGGAGTTTCAATAAACATAAATTTCTGAGCTGTTGTGTTTCCTGCTTTTATTTGAGCAAGTTCCTCTTTAACAGCTTTATTCATAAGCTCTTGTAATTTTTCTTTACTATCAATCACTTCTTCTTTTCCGTTGTAATTTATAGTAATTGGTGTTAACTTACCTAATTTCTCAACACGCTCATTTATTTGCTCTTTTTTGAACTCAGCATATGTTTTTCCTAGAATTTTATCAAAAATATATTTATCTGATAACGGTACTCCCTCTGCTTCAGCTTCTTCTTTAAACTGATTTGATACATAAGGAACAAATCCTTCATAGTAGCCCAAAGCAGCCATCAATTCAAAGGCTTGTTTTCTAAAGGTGATGTCCCCACTCATACCAGAGTCATTTTGACTAACACCATAAATGGTATCAAACATATCAACGGTATAGTAACCATTTGGTGCAATTTTACCTTTATCCTTAAAGCCAGCAATGATATAACGATTGACCAGGATATGATTGTCAATTAAACTATCAATATCTGTCAAGTTTTTGGCATCTTCTAAGGTCAGAGCTTGAATCTCCTCACTCTTATGAGTTGCTGGAATTACTGTATTACGATAATCTATCCATCTTCTAAATGGTGAACTAATCGGAACTATTTTCTTGAAATATTTAGTTTTTTCTTCATCAGTTAGATTTTTCGTTGCCTCAGCTTCTAGATAATCTAGAGTATAAAGGACATCAAAACTTCCCTTCATGTAAGATTGCAAATCTTCTGCCGTTTTAAATCGATCAGGTGTCTTATTGTAAAATCCATCCTTATCACTCTCATCATATACAAAGTTGAGATTGAAATAAGTATCCTTTTCTGGATTATAGGAGTTTTCAAAAATACCACGCGCATAAAACTCTGCGGCTGTACCATCTCGACGACCGTGATTATTAAACAAGACCGTTCTATCTAGTAAGTGCGTCATTTCATGAGAATAAGTCGCTGAACCTCTATCATCCAGAACTCTATCTATAAAGTAACGGACACCTAATCCATTAGCCTCAGCTCCCACCTTACTTACTGGAGAATAGTAATTCATAGGAGTCATAAACTGGTCGACCCCCTTATCAGCTCCACTACCAGTAGCTGGTGACCAAGTGCTATCAATCTGGGCATTCGGATTACTTGTATATTTCTTCATCGTATCAATAATCAAGCGATTTGTCAGCAACTTATCACGATTTTCTGGTTTTGTTATACGATAAAGAGTATCGACATAGTTGGCTTGTTGTACAGCCGCCTTTTCAATTAAAGACTTGACTCTAGCAAGCTCAGCCTGGTACTTAGTTGGATTAGACTGGGCGAGAGAAGTATCTATATAGGAACCAATATTACCGTAAGTAATCGTCGCCATATTACTAATCACATAAACATTTGGTTCTTTCACATTCAAAAGTCCCAAAATAGCAGCCATATTAGCCTCTTGTTTACGAGGATCCTTTTCCCCAGCTGTCAACTTGCTATACAGCCCGACATGCGCTGAAGGATTTTCCTTAGATGGTTTTTCAACAATCATAGCTTGGCTAGATTTTTTAAGCCAGGTATCCGCATCATCTGACGTAAAGAGTTGGCGATTGCTGTCTAAAAATTCCTTCAAGCTAGCCTTACCTGTAATGGTAGATAAATACTTTGTAAATGTTTGAGGACTATTGGTCAATTTCATCTCTTCATAAGACATGGATCCTAATTTTTTCAAACTATCCAAGGCTGTCATTGTCTTATTACCAAATGAGCTTGGATTAAAGGCCAGAATATCACGAATATTCGTGTCCCCAAATTGAATATTATAAAAACGATTGATATAAGACAGTCCCAACAAAATCTGCTCTTTGTATTGCTCCAGCTCTTGTTTGACCTTGCTGCGATTTTCAGGGGTATCTCCTATAATTCCTAATGTATGCGAGGCAATCTTTTTGAAACTTGACTCAGCTTGCCTCTTCGTCTGATCAAAGCTTTCTTGGATTGACAGTTTTTGAAGATACTCTATGCGCAACATATCTTTGACCTCTTGGTCAGTGATATTTGGGT
This sequence comes from Streptococcus sp. 1559, assembly GCF_013276735.1. Lineage (NCBI taxonomy): Bacteria > Bacillati > Bacillota > Bacilli > Lactobacillales > Streptococcaceae > Streptococcus > Streptococcus sp. 1559. The sequence continues at coordinate 22,985 of NZ_VMLO01000020.1, read as the reverse complement.
GTGTTTTTCTGAGCGCAATTCTCCTTGTTATAATATCTCGAGGATCATAGGTAGGCTCTAACTGTGCTTTTAGTTTACTGTCATGTAAGAAGTCTACTGACCTCGCGCTTGTGGTCAGAGCAGACACATCCACAGCATCTTCTCTCTCACTATTTGTTGGAAGGATGTGTGGTTTATCCTCCTGACTACCAACTAAAACAACTCTCGGTTTCATTGGTTTTGTTATTTGACTCACTTCTCGAGGATTAACCAATTCACCAGTTTGTTCATTGATAGCGTAGGTTCTGGTCAGTGTATTCTCACCAACTTCTCCTTCAGAGGCTACCTTTTCCATCTTTTTAGCAAGAGAAGAATCCTCTCTTCGTTCCTCAGTAACAGCAATCGGTTGTATTACTTTTTCCACATTACCAACTTGAATCACTTTATCGACTGCTGGATTTACTTGTCTAGTGGTGTCAGATACCGTCACCTGACCTGTTGCCTGGTCTAGTTGATAAGTCGTCCTAGTTTCCACCGAACCATCACGCCCTGCAACCGCTACTTCCTCTTTTCTGAACTCCAAAGCAGGATTCACCTGGTAGATCATTTTATGAGATAGGACAGTGGTTTCAACACTCGGTTTAGTTCCAACTTCTACAACTTGATCAACTTTGTTGGCTACTATTTTGACAGTTTTACTCTCAGAAATATTGCCACTTGCTTGATCTTTGGTATAGGTAGTAGTAACTTGTTCTTGTCCCTCAACACCCGAAATTTTTACTCTTGTAACGCCGTGGTCTAGCGCTTCATTCTTTTCATAAATGGTTTCATAAGGAACAGCTTTGGTCTCTACTTTGGTCTGAGGAATTTGAGTGTCTTCTTTAGTACCAACCAAGATTACTTTTTGTCGCATAGCTTTAGTTATTTCAGTTTTCTCAATTGGATTTGTTAACTCTCCTGTCTCCGGATTAACTTCATAAGTTTTAGTGACGGTTGTTTCCCCTTGCTCACCTGCATCTTCAACCTCTTCTTTTCCTTTTGGAAGTTCAGGGTTATCTTTTCTCAACTCGGTGATTTCTATAGGTGACACGATCTTTTCTACATTTCCAACTTTTACTATTTTGTCTTTAGCTGGAGTGTTTTCTGTTGTAGTTTCTTCTGAGATAGCTCCTGTTTCTTGATTTACTGTGTATGTTGTAGTTGATACTGAGCTACCATTCTCCCCTGGTGTTTCTTCTTGTTGCACATTGTAACTTAAATCTGACGATGCTTTATAAATTGTCTTAAAAGGAATTTCTTGTGATTGAACTGTTGGTTTTGTTCCTACTGCCGTTATTTTCGCTTGCATTGCTTTGGCTACTTTTGTTGAAACTTCTGGATCAGTTAATTCTCCTGTCGTCGAATTTACTTTATAAACACTTATAGTCGTTGTTTCTTCATCTTGACCTTGTTCTCTAACTACTTTAACCCCTTTATCAAGTGACTCATCCGCGATAAACTGTTCACGTCTTTTGGTTGTTGATCTTGTTTCTTCTACATTTCCAACCTTAACAACTCTATCTACTGGATGTTTTTCTATTTTTGTTGAAGTGTTTTCTACTATTTTCCCAGTACTTTCATCAAAACTGTAAGAAGTAGTTGTCACTTCCTTACCATTTTCGCCTGCTACTTCTACTCGTTGCTCTTTGTAATTTAAGGCTGGTGAAGCTTTATATGTTGTTTTATATTCCAATACTTTTTCTTTCGTTACTGGACTTGGGACAGTTGGTTGCTCTTGTGAATCTGACTGTTCTTGGGGAGATAAGGGTTCAGGCTGAACAGCTGATTCTGGTTCGTTTCCTTGACTTGGGTTGACCTCTGGAGATGGAGCCGTTTGTTCTGGTTGTTCTGGTTGTTTTTGGGGTTCTTGTGGGGCAGACTCACCAACATCCTTTACCCCCTCAACTGGATTCTCCAGCTGGTTCTCCTCACCCTTTTGTTCCGCAGGAGATTGATCTTCTTCGCGTCCTGATTCCATGGCTGGGGTTGCTGGTTCAGAATCTTTGGTCTCAGCAGTTGCTTTAGATGGTGGCTTGGACTCAGTACCTTGTGGGGCAAGAGTTTGATTCTCCTCGCCCCCTGATTCCATGGCTGGGCTTTCTGGCTCAGAATCTTTGGTCTCAGCAGCTACTTTAGATGGTGGCTGGGACTCAGTACCTTGTGGGGCAGACTCACCAACATCTTTTACCCCCTCAACTGAATTCTCCAGCTGTTTCTCCTCACCCTTTTGTTCCGCAAGAGATTGATCTTCTTCGCGTCCTGATTCCACGGCTGGGGTTGCTGGTTCAGAATCTTTGGTCTCAGCAGTTTCTTTAGATGGTGGCTTAGACTCAGTACCTTGTTGGACATGAGTTTGATTCTCCTCGCCCCCTGATTCCACGGCTGGGATTGCTGGTTCAGAATCTTTGGTCTCAGCAGTTTCTTTAGATGGTTGATTAGACTCAGTACCTTGTGGGGCATGAGTTTGATTTTCCTCACCCCCTGATTCCACGGCTGGGCTTGCTGGTTCTGGTTGCTTCGGCTCGGCTTTGGGTTTGTCAGGTGTTTGTTTCTCTCCTGGTGTTGCTTCTGTACCCGGCGTTTCTTCTGCTCCTGGTCTTGATTGTCCTATTCCATCAGCTGGTTTTGTCTCTGTTTCATTCTCTACTATTGGAGTTTTTTCAGGTTGAACTGGTCTACTTTCCTCTAGATCTGGAGTTACAGGTTGTGTTGGTTTTGGTGCAACTTCTTCCTTAGTCCCAACTACAATCACCTTGTCCACCGGATCTTTTGTGATTATATTTTCTATAACTTTGCTAGATTTTTCCCCATTAACGATAGTGACTTCCGTATAGATGGTGCGTTCACCAACAACACCTTCTTGAACAACTTTAGTTTGCCCTTTAGCTAAGGTTGCATCTTCTTGTTCTATCGTTTGGAAAACAACCTCCTCTGTAGTGATTAGCAATTCTGGTTTCTCTACTGTGGCATTTAACACACCTTCCTCAGGACTTGTTTTATAATCACTATTATCTTCTGCTTTCGGTTGTTCTACTTTGGGATTTCCTGCAACTTCTTCCTTAGGCCCTATAGGCACAATTTCATCAGGAGCTTCAACAATTTTCTCAACTGCGTAGGATGGTTGAGGAGATTGCACAAGGTCTTCAGTCGAGCTAAAATGAGATGCAGTCTGTGGTACAATCTTCTTAGATTGAGGTTCTGAACTTTCCTCCTTTTGAGATAATGCTGGCGACTCTACCTTATCAACAGAAAGTTCCTTACTAGCACTATCTCTTACCAAATAATATCCCGTAAATTCGTATCCTTGGACTCTTTCAGGACTTGGTAGAAACTGACCTTCTACTCTCTTAACAAGGGCTGGTTGCAATTCTACCAAATTTTCTAAAGCAGAGATGGATGCTACCCAGCCACCAACAGCAAAGACTGTCACAAGGAAGTAAGACGCTCCCCTTTTTCTCTTGATTAAAGTGAAGGAAAGCAATAATAATCCTGCTCCCAAGATAAACATCCCATCATTAGAAAAAAGACCTGTTTCTGGTAATCTTGTAGCCAATTTTCGATAGATAAAGTAGTATTCTTTTCCCTCTTTTACCTCAATTTTATTTTCTTCAAACCATTGCAACTCAGATTTCAGCTTTTCAGGTAAATCCTGCTCATCCAAATAATGACTTGAAATTAGTGTTGAACTCGTTGCGGTAGCCTGTACAGGTTGAGCACCCATACCAGCAAAAAATAAACTCGTTCCTAGCAAGACCGAGCAAGCTCCTATTGCATATTTCCTCAAAGAAAAACGCTGCTTTCTCTCAAATTGAAATTCTTCCATCCCATCTCCCATCATTCATTATTACTGTATATTTAGTATATCAGAAATAGTCTATATTCACAAATCTTTCTAGTTATTCCCTTATCATTCCAAGTTAAGGGCAACAACATACAATAATTTTTATTTAATACTCTTCGAAAATCTCTTCAAACCACGTCAGCGTCGCCTTGCCGTANNTTTTCATTGAGTATAAATGTATATCAATATTTTTTGTTTTTCTTAATAAACGCAATGCAAAAAGAGCCTGTTGCCAAGCTCTTTAGTCTATTATTTCTTCTCAGCGCGAAGAGCTGACAAGATTTGTGTACGGATATCATCCACACCATTTGGAGTATTTGGTAAAAAGATGGTTTGATTTCCTTTAGAGGCAAAGGTGTTCAAGGTATCCAAATACTGGTTGGTCAAAAGGATGGACATGATTTGTTCTTCTGTCATGCCAACATTGGCTTCCTTGAGTTCGGTGATAGATTCTGCCAATCCATCCACAATCGCCTTACGTTGTTGGGCAATCCCCACACCATGAAGGCGGTCTTTTTCTGCTTCGGCTTCAGCTGCAGTGACAATTTTAATCTTATCGGCTTCTGCCAATTCTTGCGCTGCGACCCGTTTGCGTTGCGCCGCATTGATTTCATTCATGGATTGCTTAACTTCTGCATCTGGCTCCACCTTAGTAATCAAGGTTTTCACGATAATGTAGCCGTAAGTGGTCATTTCTTCTGCTACTTGGTGTTGAACTTCAAGGGCAATCTCATCTTTTTTCTCAAACAATTCGTCCAAGGTTAATTTGGGAACAGAAGAGCGAAGAGCATCTTCGATATAAGATTTAATCTGAGATTCTGGACGCATGAGTTTATAGTAGGCATCTGTCACGCTCTGCTCATTGACACGGTACTGAGTCGCTACATTCATCATCACGAACACATTGTCCTTGGTCTTGGTCTCAACCACAATATCACTTTGCAGCAAGCGCAACTGAATGCGTGCTGCAATCGAGTCAATCCCAAAAGGCAAGCGAATATGAATACCGCTGTTGGAAACCTTTTGGTATTTCCCAAAGCGTTCAATAATCGCCACCGACTGCTGACGAACCACATAAACTGTACTCAGTGTGACTATCACCAATAGGAGCACACAAACAATCAGAAAAATCATGAAAAATATTGCCATAATGGAACCTCCACAAGTATTTTTCTAGTATTATATCACATTTAAAGAAGGCTGTGCCGTTTTTACTGCGATTTTTCCTGAAATGTCAATAATTAGAGGTGAAACTGCATTTCAAGTTAGTAATCTCTTTTTTTCACTGCATTAACTTCTATAGAATCTTCATCCATAGTCAGAGAATGACTTGCCTTAACTTTTCTCTCGTGCTATACTATTTATGAAATTAATGAATAGGAGATATTTCATGAAATCAGCAAAAACTACTGTTACAATCCTTTCTGCACTTGCATCTGTCGTCTTATTATCTAGTTGTGCAACAAAGTCTACAGAAACACAGACAAGCAATAAGAGCTCATCTGATAATCAGATTACAATGACATATGACCAACTACGGTCAAGAGAAAATACTATGTCAACCCTTTGGTATCAAAAATCAGCTGAAACCAAAGCCTTGTATCTACAAGGTTATAATGTTGCCACAGATCGTCTAAAGGAATTACTGAAAACAGAATCAGACAAGCCTTATTCAATCATTTTGGACTTAGATGAAACAGTCTTAGATAATAGTCCTTATCAAGTTCAAAATATCAAAGACGGAACAGCATTCACACCTGAAAATTGGGATATTTGGGTTCAAAAAGCTGCAGCAAAAGCCGTCCCAGGAGCCAAGACGTTTCTTCAATTTGCCAATCAAAACGGCATCCAAATTTACTATATTTCTGACCGCTCAGTTAATCAAATAGATGCTACGATTAAAAATCTAGAAAACGAAGGAATCCCTGTACAAGGGCGTGATCACCTCATGCTCTTAGAAAGTGGTGTAAAATCCAAAGAAGGGCGTCGCCAAGCAGTTCAAGAGAAAACTAATCTAGTATTACTATTTGGTGATAACCTCGTAGACTTTGCAGATTTTTCGAAGATTTCTGAATCTGACCGTGATAAACAACTTGAAGAATTGCAAAAAGAATTCGGTGAAAAATTCATCATCTTCCCAAATCCAATGTACGGATCATGGGAAACAGCTGTCTACGCTGGCAATAAATTGGATGCTAAAGGTCAAGTGGAAGAACGCCAAAAGGCTTTGCAAGGTTTTAATAAATAAAACAAATAAGCTGATTCTATATAAACTAAGGTTAACTTACAATCTTCAAAAAGTGGATAGGAAGGAATTCTGATAATCAGAAAACTTTCCTATCCACTTTTTTAATTGATATAACATCAAGCTTTTATACATCTGATACTATACGTTTTTCTGATTTTAAAGACTTTGTCGCCTAGACCCTATATTTCAAGCATTAAGTGACCTTGATGATATAAATTTATTGTGGTATACTATTTTTGTCATCGGTTACCGATTACGTTCCTATGGGTTCGTGAGAGGAGGTGAAACTAATGAGCCTTATCATAGAGCTCGCTCTTACTATTATAGCGGATGTTATAGCTGGAATTATCTTGTATTTCGTCTGCAGATGGCTAGATAGTAAGGAGTAGACCGAGTGACTAGCCTATAAACACCCGTTAAATCGCTAAGATACGTCAAAAAAGCCCTTAACTACGGCAATAGTTAGGGGCTTTGGTGTTCTAATGAACCTTATCAATTAACTATATTCTAGCATATAATCTACAATAGTTCAAGCATTAAGTGACCTTGATGATCTAAATTTAGTGTGGTATAATACTTTTGTCATCGGTTACCGATTACGTTCCTATGGGTTCGTGAGAGGAGGTGAAACTAATGAGCCTTATCCCAGAGCTCGCTCTTACTATTATAGCAGACGTCATAGCTGGAATCATCTTGTATTTCGTTTGCAAATGGCTAGATGGTAAGAAGTAGACCGACTGACTAGCCTATCAACACCCGTTAAATCGCTAAGATACGTCAAAAAAGCCCTTAACTATGGCACTAGTTAGGGGATTTGGTGTTCTAATGAACCTTATCCATTAACTACATTCTAGCATATAAGCCCAGATATTTCAAGAGTTTTATTTATTATTTAAAGTTCCTTAGTTCTGAAAGGTATTTGATTTTTCATCAATTCATTTAAAAATACTATACAAATTTCTTTACATTTTCCATAAGTGTGATATAATGAACTCAATAAGATAACTTGTGAAGGATAGACGCTGGGTCCCAGAATGGGGTAGACTGAAAGGTTGAGCATTCCTATGTGCCTGGGGTTATCTTTTTATTTTGATTTTTTAAGGCTCTCTACAAAGTTTAGAGGGTCTTTTTCTATTTCTGTAATGATAAAGTCAACAAATTGCTGTGAATAGGTATAGTGCTCAGACTTACCTATTTTATGGCAATATGCAAATTTCTCGTCAGTTTTTATTGAATAGAAATCAATGATTAAGGTTAGAACATATTGATTGAAACCAGATTTATAATTTAATTTGATATTCTTCTTGTTTAATCGATCATTTACAACTGAGATGATATTCCCGTATGAATATTTGTGAGTCTCTGATGGATCTTTTAAATCTTTTACTATTGCTACTTGAGAGGGAGATTGATTTGCAATTGAGACAACGAAGTCAGCTTCAGACTTTTTCTTTGTGATGTATAGGTTTTGTTTTACACCGATTGCAAATTTATCTGAATTATACTCAGAAACAAGAACATCTATAGCATTTGCTTGCTGAATAAACTTTTCTGCAATTTCCGCTGGGTATTTTAGTCTGATTTGTTCATTTGTCAGAGGCTCATAACTTGCTGATATAGTTAGGAAATTTTGTGCAATGGTCTCAGTGATGTCTCTACCATGAAATCTCTGAAGTTCATTGACATAGTTAAGTACACACGCTTGAAATAGTGGAGCGTACTTTAGTTCGTAATCCTCTGTAATATAATGTGTGCTGATATTTCTAAGCTCAATAATACGCTCCAGATTTAGTCGAATTCGTGTACTATCATCGGAATAAATTTTCTTGATAACATTTTCAAGGCTGAGAGTTCTATCTGGATTATCCTTAAAATAGATTGATAGATTTCTATTTAGCATTTCAGACTTCAACATCAACTCCCAAGCATTACATATGAAAAAACTGAATCCTTCAATACGATATTTGATTGTAGGCTTGTTGTAAATTTCCAGCCCCATAATAAAGGCCTCAACACTTTTATCAACAAGTCGTTGACTTAAATTTTTCATATTTTTCTTCCCTCCAATCTAACTATTAAGCAATCTTTTTAATAAAAACAGTTGCTTTTTATTTTTTTCTTATTCATTTGTCAAATTTGCCGTTTTTTACAGTTTAGTTTATAAAGTCGGATTTCCCTTCCTCCATAATTTTCTTTTATAAAACATCAAGCCCTTAACTGACATCTGATTACTAAACAGGTAACTTACGAAAAATACGCAGACATATCAGAATTACAAGAGAATTTCTAATATCACTATATCGCTTCTTTTATTAAAGACTAACTTTTTTGTTAAAATGTTTATACTCAACAAAAATCAAAGAGCAAATTAGAAAACTAGGATTATATATTCCTGTAGAATATACCAAAACACCCCTTAACTATCGCACTAGTTAAGGGATTTGGTGTTCTAATGAACCTTGCCTATCGATTTTATTCTAACATACAGGTCCAGATATTTCAAGAGTTTTATTTATTATTTAAAGTTCCTTAGTTCTGAAAGGTATTTGATTTTTCATCAATTCATTTAAAAATACTATACAAATTTCTTACATTTTCCATAAGTGTGATATAATGGACTCAATAAGATAACTTGTGAAGGATAAACGCTGGGTCCCAGAATGGGGTAGACTGAAAGGTTGAGCATTCCTATGTGCTGGGGGGTATCTTTTTATTTTGATTTTTTAAGGCTCTCTACAAAGTTTAGAGGGTCTTTTTCTATTCCTGTAGAATATACCAAAACACCCCTTAACTATGGCAGTAGTTAGGGGCTTTGGTGTTCTAATGAACCTTATCCGATAAAATTATTCTAACATACAGATCCAGATATTTCAAGAGTTTTATTTATTTTTTAAAGTTCTGGAAAGGTCTATAATGAAGTTAGCCATCTAGTATCAAAAAACCAACTAGCTCCTATGAACTAGTCGGTTTCTAATCAATGTGCCAACATTTCTTGGGCGATTTCTTGTCCAGATAGGTTATCTGGGTAGTAGGTTGGCCAGTTATCCATTTCTTCAAAGAGGGCTTCTTGGCTGGTGCCTCCAAAGAAGATATGGAAATGTTCTGCCTTAACTGGGGCGATATTGTGGTCACTAAACTGAACATACTTGAACTGTCCAGCGTCCGCATCTGTCGCTTCAAAGAGGAAGCGCACACCACGATTACCTTTCTTGTAAGTTAAGATTTTCTTTCCAACATACTTATAAGTATATTTCTTACTTTGTCCACCTTGAACAAATTCCATAGTGTTATCAGTAATATTAATCTTAGTCACATCTGTCTGATAGCCTTTTGTATAGTAGGCCTTGTACTCAGCCTGAGTCATCTTACCAGTCAACTTAGCCTTGTAGTCAAAGACTTGATCAAAAGTTCCATCTTCAAGGAAAGGATAAACTGATTGCCAGTTACCTGCATAGTCACTCAAGGTGCGGTCCTTGACGTCTGCATCCTCAAAGTAACCATTTTGAACTGTCTTGGTATCCTCTGCCTTTTCAGGCTCGATTGCTGGACCTTCTTGGTCCGTTGTTTGTTTCAAAGCCTTGAGGTTTTTCTCCATGATAGAGATGTAATTTTCTCCCGCCTTGGTGTCCTCTTCTGTCAGACTTTCTAAAGGATTAAGGACATCTGTTTTGACACCTGCCTCTTTTGAAAGTGTGTTAGCAAGGGCTTGTGAGGCATTTTCTTCAAAGTAGATATAGGCGATTTTATTTTTCTTGACGTACTCTGTCAATTCTGCCAGACGTGCAGCTGATGGCTCTGCATCTGGTGAGAGACCTGAGATTGATACTTGCTTGAGACCGTAGTCCAAGGCAAGGTAGTTAAAAGCTGCGTGCTGAGTCACAAAGCTCTTTTGTTTGGCTTGAGACAAGCCTTCTGCATAAGCCTTATCCAATGTTTGCAATTTTTCGATATAGGCAGATGCGTTCTTTTCAAAGGTCTCTTTTTTATCAGGATAATCTGCCGATAAGCTGTCACGGATGTGCTCTACTAGTTTAATGGCACGAACTGGTGATAACCAAACATGGGGGTCAAACTCATGGTGATGGCCTTCTTCTCCATGGTCATGGTCTCCCTCTTCTTCCTCACCACCTGGCAAGAGCAACATATCGCCTGTCGCCTTGATGGTTTTCACTTTTTTCTTATCCAAAGTATCTAGCAATTTAGGAACCCAAGTTTCCATGTTTTCATTTTCATAAACGAAGGTATCTGCATCTTGGATTTTGGCAACTGCCTTGGCAGACGGTTCGTATTCATGGGGTTCTGTACCAGCACCGATGAGGAGTTCTACATTAGCAGTATCTCCTGCGACTTGCTTGGTAAATTCATAGACAGGGTAAAAGGTTGTCACGATATTGAGTTTGCCATCTGCCTGTTTTTGATTGGAACAAGCCACTAAAAACAAGGCACATAAACTGGCTAGCAATAAGCTAATTTTTTTCATCTTAGTCTCCTATTTGATAAAACGTCTTACTAAACTAATTAGTAAGAAAACAGTTACAAAAATAATGGTAATACTTGCACTTGCAGGTGTTTCTGCATAGTAGGAAATGTAAAGTCCTGCTACCATTCCCAAAAATCCAATAGCACTGGCTAACAGCATAACCGATTTAAAGTTTTTCCCCAGACGCAGGGCAATACTAGCTGGCAAGACCATAATGGTCGATACCAGAAGAGCTCCTGCTGCAGGAATCATAAGAGCAATGGCCACCCCTGTCACCATGTTAAAAAGAATAGACATGGTACGAACTGGCAAGCCATCCACAAAGGCCGTATCCTCATCAAAGGTCAGGATATACATAGGACGAAGGAAGAGGAAGGTCAAAATCAAAACAACCGCCGCAATGACAAAGAGGGAAACGACCTGCTCTTCGCTGATAGTCACAATCGAACCAAAAAGATACTGGTCCAAACTCATAGAACTCGAGCTTTTCCCCTTGCTCATGACAATCAGAGAAACAGCCAGACCCGTTGACATGAGGATTGCTGTCCCGATTTCCATAAAACTCTTGTAAACCGTACGGAGATACTCCAGAAAGACCGCCGCAATCAAGACAATAGCAATAGTTGAAATAGTCGGAGAAATCCCTAGGACCAGACCAAAAGCTACACCCGAAAGCGAGACGTGGCTGAGGGTATCACTCATCAAACTCTGACGGCGCAAGATAAGAAAGGTTCCTAATACTGGCGAGAAGAGACTCATGGCAATAACCGCCAGAAAGGCACGCTGCATAAAGTCATAAGATAATAAACTAAGCATGACCCACCTCCTGATCATTCTCATGAACGTTGAAACAACGCCATGGCGAGTCTTGGTTACGGACTAGATGAATATTGCGGTCCGCATAGTCCTTAACTTCTTCAGGATCATGGGTAATCATCAAAACAGCCTTGCCATGATGATGGGCGCTGTGGTGCATGAGTTCGTAAAATTCATTTTTACTTCCTGCATCCATCCCCGTTGTCGGCTCATCTAGGATAAACACATCTGGGTCAGAAGCAAACATACGCGCAATCACCGCTCGCTGCTTTTGTCCTCCAGATAGAGACCCCAAGCGTTTGTCTCGGTGTTCCCACATACCAACTGAGTCCAAACTAGCCTTGATATGCTCCTCATCATGAGCATTCAAACGACGGAACCAACCCTTTCGTGGATAGCGACCCGACTTGACAAACTCATAAACTGTACTTGGAAAACCAGCATTAAAACTGGCAATCTGTTGAGGAAGGTAAGCTATTCTCAATTTCTTACCCTGCGTATTTGTCTTTGAAATAGTTACCTTACCAATGCGTGGTTGGAGAATTCCAAGACTGGCCTTGATGAGTGTCGTCTTAGCCGCTCCATTCTCCCCCGTCAAGGTAACAAATTCCCCACTATCAACACTATAATTGATATGTTCAAGAACAGGCTCCTTATCATAATAGAAGGATAAATCCTCTACCGTAATATATCTCATTATTTGATTTCTCCTACTAAAGCAGTCAAAAACCGCTGGATCACTTTTTGTTCATTTGGAGTAAACTGAGTCGCCACTTGTTCATAGGTTAAAAGTGTATGCTCATGGTGATGGTGGTGCTCCTCAGCAATTGGACGAGCCAAATCAGTCAACTGATAAAAAATCACACGCGCATCCTTAGGATCTTTAGATGTTTCCAACATGCTTTCCTTGACCAAAGATTTAATGGCCTTGGTAACTGCCGCCTGACTGACATTGAGGCGACGAGCTAATTCTGAATTTGTTAAAGATTCCTCTGACAAAAGCATGAGAATATGCTCCTGGGTATTGGTCAGAGCCACCTCGCTAGTGCAATGACCTATTAGAATTTCATGCTGATTTTCTGCCTGCAAAATCACCTCATTCAAAAAAGCATCGATATCCTTCGCTAGCTGTCTCATATCTGACTCCTTTCCTTTTGGATTTCTCCATTTTTAAGAGAAAAATACTATTCTGTAGAATTTTATTTACCAGTTAATTATATCACAAGCAAAAAAAGAGTCAAGAAAAAACGTAAAAATCGGCTTCATTCTTGAACTCTTCTATATTATTTATTGAAATTCTTTGACATCTCCATCATAAGTCGCCCAATCTTTGCTGAAAAAGCGCTCATTCAGATGGTAAGTCGGAGCTGGTGTGGGATTGGATAGGAAAGGATCAACTGCCTTGTCAAAAGCCAACCAACCCAACCAACCAAGGTGAATGGTGTCCTTCATAAAGAAAGGCTCCCCACCATCCTTAGAAAAATCTGCTATATTGGTAAAACCTTGACTCTCTAACTGGTAGCGAATCTTCTGCACCGTTTGTTGGTACATATCCTCTCGTAGACCAGCATAGTCCATCCATTTTTTATTAACAGGTGGAATGATAAAAATCGGGTTTACTTTAGATTTAGAAAACTGTGTTAAAACCAACTGCAAGTCATTATACTCTGGCGACTTGAGATAGGTGAAGTTTTTCTGAGAATCCTTTAATTTCTTCAAATCCTTCTTGATCTGCTTATTATAGAAATAATTTTCCATTCCCAGATCATTATTAGAAGTATTTTTTTCTGCATCTGCTTTAACGACATCTTCTATGGCTTGATAAGAAAACTGGTCTGGCAAGGTCTTTAAATACTTAACTACATGTTTATCATAATTGACATAGCCTCTAACGGAAAACTGACCAAAAAAGGAAGCTTGTCGTTCATTAAACCGAGCCAATAATTCAATCATGTCATTGTCTGCCGTCGACAATTCTTCCTTACTTGCCAACTTCTGAACCAGATCCTTCATAGCTACGTTAGGAAACTGCTGTAGTAAGCGAGTCGCTGCATATTGACTCGCCTGATCTCCAGATTGATGTTCCAGAAAACTGGTCAACTGGTCTCCATTAAAATACTGCTGAAAGGCTGCTGGCTCATAGCCATTTTTACTGAACCACTGAGGTGAGATAACATACACAACTTGTTTATTCTCCAGCTGTGGCAACATCTGTTGCATTCCAAAATACTGATTAAGCGATGCAGCTCCCCTCTGTCCTAAAAGATAAGGACGGTAGGAGCGATTGTATTTCTCAGCTAATACCGCAGGATGAGCACCATCAAAACGAAGCCATTCACTAGAGCCAAAGAAGGGAACAAAACGCATATTTGGATCAGATAGTGCTCTGACTTTTTGACTTCGCTCCTTAAAACTATCGATAGTAGTAGCCACCGCTGAACGCTTTTCAGCTCCTAGATTATGACGCATCTCAGTAGGATAAAAGAAAATGAGCAGAAAAACCAACAAACCAGCTATCAAGACCGGTCCGAAGATCATCCATAAGCGTTTAAGCATTTTGTAGCTCCACAATACCAGCTATGATTTTATTAGCTGTATTCCAGTCATCGCGACCAAACTCTGTCACAGGGACACGAATATCAAAACGGTTCTCAATCTCCACAATCAACTCAACCGTTCCCATACTATCCAAGACACCTGCATCAAAAAGATCTTCATCCATCATGTCAGAAACATCTTCCATAAACAACTCATCAATAATTTCGATAACTTCTGATTTGATATCCATATTTTATTTCCTTTTATTTTTTAAACCATAGGTCATTCAAAAATCCAGAAAAGATTAAGAATGACAGCATGACGACATGGAAGGTGACAACCATGCCAAGCAACTGAATCCAGCGATTATCAGGTAGAGCAGCTTTCCCTGCTTTTTTCCGTTCCTTATTGAGCGTCTTTTTCTTACGAATCCAAGCGTCATTGATGACCAAGCCTAATCCATGAAAGAGTCCATAGGCGATGTAGTACCAAGTCACTCCATGCCAAAATCCCATGATTAGCATATTGACAACGTAGGCTACACTTGAGGTTACATTGCGATTTTTAAAGACCTTCTTTCTGGTCAATACCATGACCATTCGCATAAAGACAAAGTCACGGAACCAGAAAGACAGACTCATATGCCAGCGATTCCAAAACTCCTTCAAATCCCTTGATAAAAAGGGCTTGTTAAAGTTGATAGGGCTACGGATTCCCATTAAATTTGAGATGGCTAAGGCAAACATAGAATAACCTGCAAAGTCAAAGAAAAGTTCCAGACCAAAGGTATACATAACTGCCAAGGCATAGAGGTTAAAGAAGCCACCTGACTGCAAGGCTAAATTCTTCAAAGGAGGCAACAAGGTCTCTCCTAAAACATGAGCTAGGATAAACTTATACAAAAATCCCCACATGATATAGCGAACAGATTCATCCAGCATATCCATCAACTCATCTCGCTCAGGAATGGTCTGATAATTTTCATTAAACCGCTTAAAGCGATCGATTGGGCCACTTGAAAAAGTCGGCATGAAGAGAAGGAAACGGAGGAATTCCCAGAGGGTAAAATCCTTAATCACTCCATCTCTCAGCTCGATGATAATCCCAACCGAACGAAAGGTCAGGTAAGAAATTCCCAAAAATCCAAGCAAAGACTGCGTTCCATTGATAGCTGGTTGCACCTTGACAAAGATAATCGGAAGGAGGGACAGAAAACTAACTAAGTAGAAGACCCACTGGCCATCCTTACTTTTTCGATAATGCTTGTAGAAGAGTACGAGCAATATTTCCCAGCACAGATAAATACCCAAGGCAGCTAGTTGATTGGTCTTCCCACCTACCAACATGGTGACGATAAAGAAGAGGCTAACCAGCACTTCATACCAGGCAAAGCGTTTCTTGAAAAAGAGGCCGATAAAGATGGGCAAGGTTGCAGCAATCACATAGACAAAATACTGAGGATTGCCGTATGGCTCTAAATGAGGAAGCTGTTGAAAGAACTCCATCATCTCTTATTCACCTCGTTAATCAATCCTTTAATGTCAATCTTTCCATTTGGAGTCAGTGGCAAACTGTCTTGATAAAGGAATTTAGACGGCATCATGTAGGACATCATGATGTCTGTCAAATCTTCCTTGATGGCCTTGGTAATATCGATATCACGCTCAAACTGCTCACGCACACCATCTTTTAAGATGACATAAGCCAATAGATTTTGCACCTTGTGGTCCTTATTATAGCGCGGTACTGCGACAGCAGACTCGATAAAGCGAGACTTGTTGAGGTTTTGAGAGACATCTTCTAACTCAATGCGGTAACCGTTGAACTTAATCTGGAAGTCCATGCGTCCGCCGTAAAGAAGCAAGCCCTCATCTGTCATGGTTCCTACATCTCCAGTATGATAGGCTGGCAGACCTTCAAACTCAAAGAAGGCTTCCGCTGTTTTTTCAGGATTGTTCATATAACCTTTTGAAACGGCTGGTCCAGAAACAATGATTTCTCCCTGTTCGCCATTTGGCAGTTTATTTCCTTCCTCGTCAATGATAAAGGTTGGAGAATCAGCCTTGGTATAGCCGATTGGTAGACGTTTGAGAGTCGCTAGCATCTCATCTGTCACGGCAACTGCTGACAGGGCCACTGTCGCTTCTGTTGGACCGTAGGCATTGATAATACGGGCATTTGGGAAACGCTCGCGTAGTTTTTGAGCTGTTTTAACCGTCAATTCTTCACCATCAAAGTAGAAATGCGTAATACCTGGCATTTTCTCACTGTTGAAGTCTTCAGACAACATGGCCATATCCGCAAAAGAAGGGGTTGATGTCCAGATAGCGATTGGCAATGAAAAGATGGTCGCAAAGAGTTGCTTAAAGTCCTGAGTAATAGCTGAAGGAAGAGCGAAAAGCGTACCACCAAGTGCCAAGGTCGGTGCCCAGTACATGACAGACAAGTCAAAAGAATAAGGTGGCTGAGCCAGCATTTGCGGACGACTTGGCGTCGCAAATTCCTTATCCGTAATCATCCAGTTGGTAAAGCTGAGGAGGTTATCATGTGAAATCTGCACTCCCTTTGGCTTACCAGTCGTACCAGAAGTAAAGATGATGTAGTAGTTATCATCGCCCTTGACTGGATGCGTGATCTCATAGCTAGTCCCTTGAGCAAAGGCTTCTTGAACCTGAGCTAGATTCATCATCGGTGTAGAAACCTGCTCCAATGGAAAGTCTGAAATGGCAATAATCAAACTTGGCTCCGCTACTTCTAAAATAGCTGAAACTCTCTCCAAGGCCGAATGGCTATCAATTGGAATGTAGGCATGCCCCGACTTAGTCAGCGCTACAAAGGTTGCCAACATTTCATATTCTTGGCCACCAAAAACGACCACAGGAGACTTCTCAGGCAAGCCTAGTTGGTCAATGGCTGCAGCCAAACTATCCGAATCAGCCTTCAAATCTCCATAAGTGTGTTCCTGCCCCCAAACATTGTAAACAGGATAGTTAGGCTGGGTCTGAGCAAAATGCTCAATGGTTTCAATCATATCTGCTATTGGTTTATTTGACACAATAGGGATTCTCCTTCAAGTTAAAATTCATTATAGATAAAGCTTCCTTGACCCTGACCAAGATAGCTAAAGAAGTAAAGCAGCCCTAGAAAGATAAGAAAATACAAGGCTGTCCGACCAAGAAAGAGGTACAATTCTTTTCTCTGTTTCATCAAGAAAAACCATTCATTTCTGTAATTTTCCGCTAAAATAAGAGTGATTCTTACTAGCTTATTTTTCTACCATTGTACCACTTTATATAGTATTTTTCAATTGTTTACCATATATTTTCAATAGATTTCAGTTTATTTTAAGGATTATGCGGTTTTTCTATGAATATTTTAAAAGAAAAAAGCCTGAGATTTTCATCTCAAGCTCTATCAAAATAATTATTTTCTAAATTAGAAAAGTGAGAATACAAGCACAGCCAAGGCTGCACCAATAACAGGTCCCACAACAGGAATCCAAGCGTAAGACCAATCTCCGTCTCCCTTGTTTGAAATTGGAAGGATACTGTGCATGATACGAGGACCGAGGTCACGCGCAGGGTTCAAGGCATAACCTGTTGTCCCACCTAATGATAGACCGATACCGACAATCAAGGTCCCCACTGCAAAGGTTCCGATACCTGCCTGAAAATCGTAAAGACCCAAAGCAAAGATTGTCAATACCAATACAAAAGTTCCTAGGATTTCACTAATCAAGTTTGATACAGTATCTTTGATAGCTGGTCCTGTGCTGAAAGTAGCCAAAATATTTCCTGCATTTTCTTCTGCCTCATAATGCGGTTTGAATTGCAACCAAACCAGAATCTGACCCAGCATAGCCCCTGCGAACTGAGCTAGGATATAAGGGAAAACGGAAGCCCAAGGCAAACCACCTTTCAAGGCCACACCAATCGTCACAGCTGGGTTTAAATGAGCTGGACTGAGCTTGCCAGATACAAATACTGCAACCGCAACTGCAATCCCCCAACCCATAGTAATCACAATCCAACCTGAGCTGTTGCTCTTGGTTTTTGGAAGAACCACACCTGCAACAACACCATTTCCTAGAAGAATCAGGATTAAAGTCCCCAAAAATTCTCCAAATAATTCATTCATCATCTTTCTGTCTCCATTAAAAAGAAGGAGAGGGTAGACTAGGAGTCCTGCCCGCCACCTCTTTTATTTTTTCTTAATTTTTTAATTCTGCTAAATCATTATTAGCAAGAGCTGCTTCGACATCCGCACGGTAAGCTGCTTTTTCTTCTTCTGACCAGTCATAGAATCGTCCCATTTCATCCAAAACTGGCTCAACGATGCTATCCAAGCTATCACGCATAAAGAGCATATGGTTGGTACGACGAAGAAGGAAGTCAACTGGGCTAAGTGCCAACTCATTGCGCATTGCATAGTGAAGGGACAAGGTATCTGCCAAGCTAAGACCTGGCGCTTGTTCCAAGCTGTGAGCAAGGGCAAAGACTTTCGGTGCATTTGAACCGTAAAGATTTGCTAGGTAATGAGCTTCCTTGCTATCCAAACCACGTGACACTCCAAGTTGCGCAAAGGCTTCGATTTCTGAGTCCACATTTGCTGGGTTCAATTCCCCACCTGAAACAGGGTAAGTCTTAGAATTGATGAGTTTAAAGCTACGGTCAAATTCTGCTTTGAGGATGTCAACCACGCGCTCCATAGCTCCTTCAGCCATCTTACGGTAGTCTGTGATTTTACCACCAGCAAGGGTCAAGAGACCATTATCATCTCGGTCCAAGCTAGAACCACGAGAAACTGCAGATGGGTCCAAATGTTTCTCAGAGGTACTGCTTTCAAGCTTGCTGACAGCAGACTCAACATCTTCACGCGTTTTTTCTTTAGAGAGATAAGATTCAACAGTAGCAATCAAGTTGTTAAAGCTTTCATCACTGATGGTTCCGTTATTTCCTCCATTGTAGTCAGAAGCGCTATTACCTGCGATCAATGGACGAAGACCTGCCCAGCTACTTTCAATGTCAGCAACTGTAATATTCGCTTCTGGGAAGCGGTTGTTGACAATACCAAGTAGATAATCTACATCTTCCTGCGTCACTTTTGGATGTTCCAAATCACCTGTGTAGTCTGTATCAGTTGTACCAAAGTAAGTCTTGTTTTCACGTGGGAGAACAAAGACCATACGGCCATCACCCAAACCTGTATCAAAGTAAACTGGCTGTGAAACCTTGATTTTGCTTGAATCCACTACCAAGTGAACTCCCTTAGTTGGGCGCATTTGTGAGAATTGCGTTCCCTTATTAGACAAATTACGTACTTTATCACTCCAAGGACCTGTTGTATTAATAACCAGACGGGCCTTGATTTCAAATACTTGGTCTGTCAAGAGATCACGAGCTACAACACCTGTAATCTTGCCACTTTCGTCAAAGAGGAAGCCTTCTGCCTTCACGTGGTTGGCAATGAGGGCACCGTCTTGGTTGGCACGTTTGATGTTTTCAATCACGAGACGCGCATCGTTGTTACGGAAGTCAAGATACACTCCACCTCCTACCAAGCCTTCTTTCTTCAAGTTTGGCTGGCGTTCCAAGACTTGATTCTTACTCAAAACCTTGTTAGCAGCTGGTGTATTGTTGACACCTGCCAAGAGGTCGTACAAGTCCATGGCTACTTTAAGACGGAAGAGGCTAAAGGTCGCTCCATCTTCATCGTAAACTGGTAAGAGCATTGGGTCTGGTTTTGGAATGTGTGGAGCAATTTGTTGTACTACTGCACGTTCTGAAACCGTATCTGATACTACTTCTACGTCGAATTGTTTGAGGTAGCGAAGACCGCCGTGAACCAATTTTGTTGAACGGCTGGATGTTCCTTCTGCGAAGTCCTGCATTTCAATCAAACCGGTCTCAAGACCGCTAGCTGCCGCCTGCAAGGCTACACCAGCCCCTGTGATTCCTCCACCGATAATCAAGAGATCCAGGGTGCGTTCCTGCATTTTTTTAATTGACCATTCACGTGTTTTCTTTGAAAATTCCATATTTACACACCTTCTAAATAAATCGCTTTATTCTGCCAGTATTAGTCGTCTACTTCCGCAAAGACTTGCGTTGCTTTCACAGCCTTCTTCCAGCCCTTGTAGAGTTGTTCCTTGCGCGATTCGTTCATCGATGGTTCAAAGAGTTCTCCTGTCTCGTTCAAAAGTTTCAACTCATCCAAGTTTTTCCAGTAACCTACTGACAAACCTGCTAGGAAGGCTGCTCCTAGAGCTGTTGTTTCCAAGTTTTTAGCGCGTGCAATGTCAATGCCTAAAATATCAGCTTGGAACTGCATGAGGAAGTTATTCATGGCTGCACCTCCATCCACTTTCAATACTTGAATAGCTGTTTGAGCATCCACCTGCATTGTGTCAATAATATCACGTACTTGATAAGCAATTGATTGAAGAGTTGCCTTGATAAAGTCTTCTTTGCTTGTTCCACGAGTCAAACCAAAGACAGAACCGCGAGCATTTTGGTTCCAGTATGGTGCTCCTAGTCCTGTAAAGGCTGGAACGACATAAACTTCATCATCATTGTGAGAATCACGAGCGTATTTTTCAGATTCTGGTGAATTTTCAACCATGCGAAGACCATCACGAAGCCACTGAATAGCACTTCCTGCGATGAAGATAGAACCTTCCAAGGCATAGTAAACCTTACCGTTGATTCCGTAACCAATGGTTGTCAAGAGGTTGTTTTCAGACAACTGCATTTCTTCACCAGTATTCATGATGATGAAAGATCCTGTTCCATAAGTATTCTTGACCATACCAGGTTCAAAGGCCAACTGTCCAAAGAGGGCTGCTTGTTGGTCCCCAGCCATACCAGAGATTGGCACCTCTCCACCATAGAAATGGAATGGGGCTGTCTTACCGTAGATTTCAGAGTTAGAACGAACTTCTGGCAGCATAGCCTTCGGAATGTTGAGAATTTCCAAAATCTCATCATCCCATTTGAGTTCTTTAATGTTATAAAGCATGGTACGAGCTGCATTTGAGTAGTCGGTCACGTGAGCCGCACCGTCAGTCAATTTCCAAACCAACCAAGTATCGATAGTACCAAAGAGCAATTCCCCTTTTTCTGCTCGCTCTTGAGCGCCCTCTACATGATCCAAAATCCAACGAACCTTAGTAGCAGAGAAGTAAGCATCGATGATCAAACCAGTCTTTTCATGGAATTTTTCCACATAACCTTGGCTTTTCAGCTGTTCAGCCAGAGGAGCTGTCTGACGTGATTGCCAAACGATAGCATTGTAGATAGGAAGTCCTGTTTTCTTATCCCAAACGACCGTTGTTTCACGTTGGTTGGTAATCCCGATTGCCTCAATCTGACTTGGTTTCACACCACTTTCGATGAAAGCTCCAGCAATAACAGACTGGACGGAATTCCAAATTTCATTGGCATTGTGCTCTACCCAACCTGCCTGAGGGAAAATCTGGGTAAACTCTTTTTGACTCGAGCTAACCTTTTCTCCTTTTTTGTTGAAAATGATGGCACGAGAACTTGTAGTTCCCTGGTCAATAGCCATAATGTATTTTTCTTGTGACATGTGCTGTCCTCCTGATAATGATCTTGAGGATATTTCCTCTTTACACTAACTAGTATACAAAATAAAGCGCTTTCTTGTTTATCAACTTTTTTTAATTTTTTAAAAAATATGAGGAGATTGTGTGAATTTCACAAAAAGACCTGGATTAACCAAGCCTTTTAAGTGAATAATAACTGACGAATCGCTACCAAATCCTCCATATCCAAGTCGTTTTTTAAATAATAAACTGGTGTCTGTTCCTTCCTATGAATCGGGTTATTGGTAACCAGCAAATCATAATGGCGAGTTCGGTCATAGGCTTCAATGGTGATAAAACGATTGTATTCCAAATACCGTTTTAAAATGGCTGCCATCCTTGAAAAGACAAGAAAACCAGATGTCAAATCCAGACCAATCCGCATATGCTGGCCACCATTTTCAGCCATATATTCGATTAATTGGAGCCATTCCCAGAGAATTTTCTTATCCAAATCCGTCCCCTGCTGAAAGGCAGGTAGAGCATGAAAAATCTCCTCTGCTGTCTCTTTAAAATCATGTTCCATCAGTAAATATGGATGACGATTCTCTAACTGATACTTGTAGCGATCCTGTAAAATATAACCCTTATAGAGATAGACTTGAGCACAAAGCTGGCTAAGTTCATAGGTGACATGGTCCTCTGTGTAGTCCCCCAGCAGCTCCTCCTTCTTCATTTCTTGAATCAATTGTGTCAGCAAATCTACCAACTGCCCTCCAAAACCAAGGATATACTCCATAGTATGAAGAGGAAGGATGCGATGAGATAGGAGGAAAGAGAAGAATATCATCATCTCCCCATCTTCAGTCCCTAGAGGAAGGTGTTGCCCAGCAAAAAAGGACGGAGTCTTTCGATGCAAACGAAGGTAGAAAATATTGTCAAAATACCCTCGCATTTTTTCTTCTATCACTTGAAACTGACAGGCATTGACCCGAAGACGTTGTTGACTGATGTGAGCCCAGAGAACCAAGTCCAATTTCTGCCCCGAAGACAAACTTGCACCGCAGATTTCTTCTAGTGTAGCAATTTCCTGTTTTCTCTCTGATTTCTGCATGTGACCTTCCCATTCCTGACTAGACCAGACCTTGCGAAAAAGACAGAAATAGAAATAGCGAATCTGATGCTCTGGACCTCGCCAACGTCCATTTTGGATGGATAAATCACATTCTGACAAAATCTGATTTAAACCAGCCAAGTGACGCCCAAGCGTAGCCTCGCTAATCATCAATTCTTGAGCCAGCTGATAGGCTAAAAATTGTTGGTGGTAGAGAAGATAGACCACAATCTGGTATTTAACAGCATTCTCCAAAAACAAGCTCCGAATATCTCTCCCCTTGGTAGCTGCACCGATCGACAGGCGCAGATTTTCATTTTCTAAGTGAATAGTCAGCTCTAAACCACTATCCAAAGTCTTGTCATTGAGCAGGGTGACATATTTGGT
>NZ_VMLO01000002.1:0-28136 GCF_013276735.1 Streptococcus sp. 1559 | reverse complement strand
ACTTTAGATTGAGCTTCTGTAGCTTCTGCTTTGGTCGCATTGTCGCCCTTGGCCACCACTACTTTAGCTGCCTCTTTCGCTGCGTCTAAATCTGCTTGCAACTTAGCTACTTCTGCTTCATATGCTTGAATACTTTCTGGAGTTTTATTAGATTTATCAGCTAACTCCAAATCTTTATTAACCTGTTCTTCAGCTAAGGCGTCTTTTTGTTCATTAGTAGCCTTTTCTGTTAATCCAGCTTTCGCTTCTTCAAGTTTAGCTTTCTTAGCCTTTACTTCTGCTAGAGCTTCTGACACTTGTTGTGGAGTCGCATTGTCATTCTCAATAACCTGTCTAGCTTTCTCAAGAGCTGTTTCTGCTGCAACTTTTGCTTGGTCATAAGCCGCTTTACTTTCGGTCGTTTTATCACCTGTTGGATCAGATTCACCCGTCAAGGCCTCAAGAGCTGTTTTAGCTTCTGTAAGTTCTGTCTTATCCGCTGTTAGTTCTT
This sequence comes from Streptococcus sp. 1559, assembly GCF_013276735.1. Taxonomy (NCBI): domain Bacteria; kingdom Bacillati; phylum Bacillota; class Bacilli; order Lactobacillales; family Streptococcaceae; genus Streptococcus; species Streptococcus sp. 1559. The sequence goes on along the minus strand of NZ_VMLO01000002.1, from coordinate 27,646 downwards.
TTTGTTTTTGTAGAACATTTTTTAACGCCGTTTTATAATTATCAGTAGTGTCTAAATTAATATTTTCTATGAGATTTTTTACGTTCTCCAATTCAGCATTATAAGCATCCTTAGATTCTGATGTCATCCCTCTTTCATCCTCATCAGCTGTTTCTTTCAATTTAGTATAAATTTTAGTTAATAAATCTTTAGCTATTTTATTAGTATTTTGAGTAATATTAAAGCTTAAACCTGATATTGGTAATGCATACTGTCTTAATGGGGATTGATAACCCATTCCTAAATGTTCATTATCAGCAGAGCTAATTCGTACTGCATAATCCGTAACACCTTTTTCTAAATCAATCTCTCTACTTTCAAATGTACCTGCTCTCCCTGTCGGAATATAATCTCCTGTCATTTTACTTTCTACTTCTGTCTTGTTTAGATTACGATTATTATATTCGCTACGAATAAACTTACCATTACCATCTGTTGCTGCAGTAACTGTCGCTTCTTCATCACTTAATCGTTTTTGAGGGTCAAATACTTTTGAATATATTACTTTCTTCATTCCATTTTGATTAGAAATAACTTCAACTTTATATTTAGCCTTTGTTCCATTAATATCACCAGTATATCCTGTTTTGAATTGAATTTTTACTTTTGACCCTAGCTCCGTTGAATAAGTTTTGAAAGTTTTCTCTATTCCATTATAATCCTTAAGAGCTTTGGCAGTGTTGCCCGATAATCCTGTTCCTCTATATTCAGAATTATCGTAGGCCGCCTCCTTAGAGCTAGCATGCGTCCTTACCTCTGATAACAACAAGATATAGTTACTTGTCCTATCAAAAGCTTGTTCCCCTGTATATGTCCTATAGTGCTTATTTCTCCCCCTTTGTTCACTATACACGGTATTTACTGTTTCAATCGGAAAAACTCCATCTCCAGTTTTCCTTGCAATTGCAAATTTCCCATTTTCTCCTACAGCTTTCCAACCACCGAATTCTTTAATATTTTGAACTTGGCCCAATTGTGTATTTGTTTTATCCCCTAATTCATTCATATTATTAATTTTTGTGTTATTTTGGATAGCGCTTGGTAATTTTTCTAGTTTTTCTTTTAATTCATCTAGTCCTGCATCATTCCCTGGAGCTTCATAAGTCTGATTTGCATCTGAATCGGCATCAGCTGCAGTCGCTGGTGGGGCAGGGTCTGCATCACGTCTTTTACGTACTTTTGGCTTGCTGCTTGCTTCTTCTGATCTTGTACCTTCACCTTCAGATTTTGGAGAGCTAGAGTCCCCACTCACAGAGTCTTCATCCGATTGAGTCTTTGTTGTAGTTTCGCTTCTTTCAGATGAGTTGCTTCTTCCTCTTTGGTCTCTGGATGACTTTCTTGCTTGCCTTCATCCCCTGCTTCAGTATTGGTTGCAGATCCTTGTTCCTTTGCAGCAGGAGCAGCGTAGGTTGGCTGCTGTTCCTCTGATTTTTTCTCTATTTCCGAATCCTTATCAGCTGCCACCTCCTCATTTGACTGTATGGCCTGCGCTTCCTCAGCAGATACCGCTCCACTTCCCATAAAGAGATACAGCGCCGCCACGGCTACCGAGGCCGCTCCAAAACTAACCTTACGAATCGAAAACCGCAAGCGCTTTTCTCTATCTTCATTACCTTTATAAAACATATATCATTTTGCTCCTTTTCCGATAATTATCGGTTAATATATAATGGAAGGGCAAATAAAAAGCCCCCCCCTAAAATATTTGAGCATACTTTAGGTAGGTTTAACTCATTATACTCTCTTTCTTTTTATAAATCAAACATTATGAACTAAGCTTGATATCATGTATCTTATCGTGGAAATATTGACTTCATTTTCTCCTGAAATTTGTTTTTTACCCAGCCTCAACATATATACGGCAAGCTGAAACCAACATTGTTTGACTTGATCGTCAAGCTTTTCACTTCACCACCTGCTAGCTGTTTTAAAAGAAAAAACGCTTGAAAAATCAGCGTTATTCTTCGTATATTATTAAAATATATGATTCTATCAGTTTTTTAGAAATATTTTATAGTTCAAGAACGATAAGCTCGAGAAACAGCTAGAGTTTCAAATTGCACTACTATCATACAAAACTCTTTGGTCCTATTTATTTTTATCACAATTTTGATTTATAGTTCTCCGAATACCTTTTAAATGTGAAAGCATTTCATTGGAGCTTTGAAAAATATATACACTGTTTTTATTCGTATGTTAACTTGATAGAATCTTTGTCTTCAAGCATTTTTTTAATGTTAACGACAGGCAATATGAAGTTGGGGAACTCATTACCCCGAGTAATCATATCAGATACGATAGGCCGAATATAGGACCAAAGAATTGCTAAACCATTCTCTTTAAGAAAAGTTTCAAAATCAATATCAAATTCTGTCTCGTCATATATAAATGAAAATTCTCCAACAATATCTACAATAAGCTCAAAAGCAGAATCATCTGAATCTATATTTCCTTGCTTTGTTATCAAGTTAACATAAGCAAGGTTTTCAGATTTTCTTATTAAAATCTGTGCAGACAATTCAGGCTGTAAATTAATAGTACTATTTGTTTGGTCAAAACTAGGATTTCTTCGATACGATACTTCATTTAAAAAGTAATCTTTAAATTGTAAAGAGGACATTAAGCTGCCACCTCACTATTTTCTTTTGTTGTAATTAAGTTTTCAGAATCTATTGGTAAATATGAAAAACATGACTTCTTGTTTTTTATATTATATTTAGGCATTGCATTTACTTTAGTTACAGAATTCAAATCATCAAACTCTTTTTGATTATTTAATTGAGGAGTAAAATGGATTTCATCTTTATATTTTTTAAGACTTCCTGATATATTCAAATCATAATCAAATTCATTGTTTACTGAATAAATTTTGTTGGCCTTAATATTTTCAACTAATTCTTGGAACATTGGAGAATCCATCAAAGAAAATTCTTCAGTTCCTAAAAAGTTTGACAATAAACTCATAAAAGCCTCCTTATTTATAAAATGTTTGTAATACAATTTAAATCACGGATACAAATTTCCTCTCCGTTCTTTCCGTTAATTACTGATAAAAATGGAATATCTGTATATGTTTTAGACTGCACGGCTTCATAATTCTTCCCATGCTGAGACGCTAAATCAAGCAACAGTTCAATAATTAATCCTTGATTTTGGTTAAGAAGAGTAGCTCTATTTTTGGCTCCGCTATCTGCAATATCTGTAATCTCACGTTCAATTTGAATAGATGCTGCTTGTCGATATTCCTCTAATAAGCTTTGGTTTGCTGGGTCATCCAACATAAAAATATTGTTCATAGAGCTTAGGATGATTTCAGCATGAATTAACTCAGGCCTAACCCCGGGTTTGCTTAGTTCAAATGACTTATACTTTGCTACATAAGCAGAAGCAATCGTTTTACCAGTATCTTTGTCAAAAGGTAGAAAAAAATAAATACCATTACCCAAATCGTTCGGATGTCTCTGTTTATGAATACCAGGTTTATATTTCTCATAAGAAAACCCAGCAGATAGAATCTTTTCTTTTATTTTATTGATGGTGCCGTGCCACCCACTATATTGTAGCATAGAACTTCCTGATGAAGCTACTAACTTGATTATACTGTTAAAGCTTAGATAATTCAACTATTACGGGATTTTTTGAAAACATTCTAGCGATTTCCAGAACGGAACTGAGCATTAAGACAATAACTACCTCACCTTATCATACCGAAATTATCGGATTTTATCAGAATTAAAACCCCATAAAATCGGGATTTTTTGAAGAATAGAGTGAATTGGAACTAGAACAGTACACTGCGACTACTAAAACATTGCTAGAAATTAATTTGACTTTCCTAATCAATTTGTTCAAATCTTATTTCAATCTACTATAAAAAAACACAAGCCTAAGCCTGCGGAAACATTATCTATTCTAAATAGTCTTTTTCTGTTATGACTCTTAATCTAGTAGAATAATTCTGGAATGTTGAGAATTTAAAGCGTTTAGGATCTTCAAGTTTGTTTCTATCGTTCATTTCTAAAGCACGGTTATAGTCTATAATAGCTTTTACCAACTTATTAATTATAGCTCTATCATTGTCCATTACTTTATAATAATCTTCGACTTTCCGAAGGCGAAAAGTAGTATTTAGCAAATAACTTTCATCTTCTAAAATCAAGGTTTTACCAATATCTAATCCTTCAACATATCCTTCTTTTGCCGAATTTCGAAGCTTATACTTCAACTGATACTTTTTAGGAATGTAACTTCTAAATGGAATCAAGAAAGTTAGCCCCTGTATTTTGACAACAGTTACCGCAAATCCCCTTCCTTTATTCATTACTTCCTTCGTCTTAAAGTCATAGTCCATCGCTTGAATAAGGTCGTAATCCTTGCACATTTTTAAATCAATTTGACCTAATTTTAACTTTTTGCTTTTCATTTCTATTCCCTAGATAAAAAGCTCACTAAAAAGTGAGCAACATTTCCAATGAGATACTTCTGTTGACGAGCGCGTCTCTCCGCCCCCTCATTGCCTCACGAAAAGGCTAGACGAATCGAAAGGAGGTGAGTTTTCCTGTTTTCAATTCTACTTATTCTTACACATTTTTTTAATTTTGTCAAACAAAAAAACGCAAGCCTAAGCCTGCGGTGAGTGTAATCTATTTTGAAATTTTTAAATAAAAAAGAGCATTTAAGCCCCTCCCTTGAAATAACGGACCCTTGGCTGGTCGGTGTACCCAGCATCTCAGATACCTTTTTGCAAGGTGTGGCAGGAACCTTTCTGCCCTCAAATGTCTTTCGTTAATGTTATTCTAGCACTATCTAATTTTTTGTCAAGTTTTCTCAATCTACCAGACTTGATACGTATTAGCTACACCCTCAACAAATTTATACTCTTCGAAAATCTCTTCAAACCTCCTCAGCTTCCATCTGAAACCTCAAAACAGTGTTTTGAGCAACCTACAGCTAGCTTCCTAGTTTGCTCTTTGATTTTCATTGAGTATTAAAAAACTCTCTTATCTGAAACCATCACAAAAAAACAATTGAAATACTAAGCCTACACAGACTGATTCCAATTGTTTTTTAGATTGTTTAACAATCAATTTTACCATTCTTCATAGTCAAAACCATCATAATCTGGATATTGTTCTGGCGGCGTTCCAACCGAACGTACGAGATAAGCTTCTTCGTCTTCCGCCTCGATTTCTCTCAGCACTTGGCATTCAAAACGCCATTCATCACCGAAGTCGAAAATAAACTTAAATTTTTGTTTGACACTTAGGGTATCCAGATAGACATTTTCTGTGTAACGTTCTTCAACATCGTCACTAACAAAGCTAAGAAAGTAAGAATCTGCATGACTCCACGCAACATTATCCACGAAAAATGCATGAGCATGAGCATTTGCAAAATCAAAACTCCATAAAATCACATCTGCTAGTTCTACTAACGTTTTTGTTTTTAGAATTTATATATGTCGGTAGCAACCTTTTTAAAATTTGACGAAAATGACCCAGGCTTCTACAGATGCTGGCTTTTCAGCTTCTATTTCTTGTTTTACTAATTTTAAGTGTACCACAATACCTCTAAGTGCTCATCGATAGAATTGCTCTTAGGAAACATTCCCTTTCTGCTATTCTATCATAAGTTTGTCTAACTGTGGCATTTGAAACTAGATAATTCTTCTGTTTCACGCGAAACACCCTGCGCCAGGCAAGGTGTTCTTGTTTTTTATGTCGTATAAATGGTTGAAGCTGTCGCAATGGTATGCCATTGGTTGGCTGTTGTGGCTGCGAAGTCCTTGTCTGCGTAGAAGTCGTTAAATGGCAGAATTTCTACTTCCAGCTCATCGATGCGGTCAAGCTGACCAGCCAGATAAGCCTCGATACGGCTTTCTGCTCGTTTGATGCGTTGCAAGAGTCCGCCCATACGGATGTCAACTGTATCCAAGCCAAAGACCTTGTTTTCCTTCAGCCATTGATGGCTAAAGAGGGCATGGAAGTGTTCGATCGCGCTTCTGAGTTCTGGTAATTCTTGTCTGGCGATTTCTTGCAGGCTTTCTTTATCATCCGTTTGGTAAGCCTGACGAATGCGTCTTCCCACATCGACTTTGCTACTTAAAATAGCATTCAACTGGGTCTGAGTTTCAAAGAGATAAGCATAGTTTCCTGCTTTTTCTTCAATGTCAGCAAGCGTCTCAGTAGCCTGAGCAAAGTGCGGTTTGTCCTGTTCAGGTGTCATGTGTTGATCAAGGATCGGACAGAGAACATCCTGATAAAAGACATAGCGGTTGGGATTGATGCCACTGAGATTGCCTGGCAGGTCTGGCAAGAGGTTGGCAAGGTCAATCTGCATAAAATCTTCAACCGATAGGCCTGTATTGGTCTGGAAATGAGCAGACAGTCGGTCTAGGTCATTGCGGTAGCAGAGTTCTGCCCAGATTTGCAGACTTGGTAGGATAGAAAACTGGGCTGTTTCCCCACCATTGTCTCCCCAACCAGTCACGATGACTTCTTTGATGTCATTGGCACGGCAGGCTTTATTAGCCTCGATAGCCACTAGACGGCTAAAATGGTTGTGAGGTGTAAATCCAATCCACTTCCAAGCACCTCCTGCGAAGGCAAGATCATGGCTAATCTTGTGGTGGTTGCGGAAATTGCGATTGTATTTTTCCTCGCTATCCTGATAATAGTCCCAGTAAACCAAGGTCACTCGGTCTTTGAGACGGTCTAGGTAGACACGCGTTTCCTCTGGAATTTCCACATCACGGTCGTACTGGCCATCTGCTGACATAAGTTTGAAGAACATATCGCTCCACATCTGACAGTGGAAACCATATTTGTCAGCAATATCCAGCACGCGCTCCAAGTGTTGACACATTAGGAGACTACGATCCACAACACCGTTCAATATCAAATAACGTCCCAAGCCAACCAAGTGGGCTTCGTCCATCCCGATATTGACCTTGCGAGTTTGTAGTTTAGACAGGGTGGCAAACATACCATCAATCAGGTCATAAACCTTTTCTTCGCCAATGAGGAGAATGTCCTCTACATCACGGAGTTCCTGCACTTCCTTGACACCCCATTTGACAAAGGCTGACAAGTGGGCCAAGGTCTGAATGCAAGGCACAAAGGTCATGTCAAACTGCTGGGCATAGGCTTCGATTTCCTGCAACTCCTCAGCCGAATAAGCCCCGCGGAAATAGCCAAAGTAAGGCTGCCCTTCAATCTGGTAGGTGTCTTCCATGTAAGGCTCAAAGGTTGAGTAGCCCATGAGAGCCAAGACCTCAATCATCTGCTTGGCAGAAGCCACATTCAGCACCGCATTTCGAGAACAGTCAGCCATGTAGGCTAAATCTTCATAAGCTACCTGCTCCTCAATCTCTACTTTGTCAGCTTCTACTAGAGCTGTTACCAACAAGGACAAGGCACGATAAAGTTGGTGAGGTTTGCGGTAGGTCAATTGATAGTGACCATCCTCACCCTTGATAGAGATGGAGGCTTGGTCAGACTGAGTGACAGATACTTCCACATCTGGTAAAGAGATATGCTTTGTCAGCAAGTCGATTGCCTGAGTTTGTTTGGAACTAAGTCCTGTAAATCTTACCATTGATTTTCCTCCTGTAGCCAGTTGACAAGGGCACCATAGAGATTGGCATCTGCATGATAGGTGCAGGCTTGGATGACGGGTGCGACCGTATATTCTTCGTAGGTATCGACAAAGTCTTCAACAGCTTCCTTGACACCTTGGATAAAATCTGGATTTTGACTGATAGAGCCTCCCAGACTGATGACATCTGGATCGATCAGATACTGGATATTAAGCAAACCTTGCGCCAGATTACGGTTCATGCGCTCAATGGCTTCTTGGCAAAGAGCATTCCCAGCTGCAGCTTCTTGGTAAATCTTGCGGCCGTCCCAGTCAGTCTGACCAGATTTTTCAATCACGTAGCGTACCATATTCCCAGTTGATGCTAGTTGCGACCAGTTGTTGAGCTTTTCAGCAGGGGCAAGGGTTGTCATGTAGCCAAATTCTCCACCCAGACCGTGGCGACCTCGGTGCAGTCTGCCATTGATCATCATGGCTCCGCCAATCCCTGTCCCAATCACGACACAGGCTGCATTTTCAAGCTCTGGATGAGCTAGTAGTTCACTGACTCCAACGCAGTTGGCATCATTTTCTAAATGGACAGGTAGCTGATAAGAGCTAAGCGCCTCATACCAAGAAAAGCCATAGATGTAGGGCACCGCACTGAAGCCATCAATCACACCTGTCTCTTGATTGACCGCACCTGGAACGCTCATAGCAATCCCACTGTAATCCTGTTCTGACAAGCGTTGATCTAGCCACGCTAGTAAATCCTCCAAGTTTTCAGGCGTTGAAATACTTGTCTTATCCAGTATTTTCCCATCAGGAGTCAGACTGGCAAACTTAATCCCAGTCCCTCCGATATCAATCGTTGCAATGGTCATTGTTTTTACCATAAAAAGGGGCGAATCAGCAGTTAGTTCTTACTTTTTCGCCCCTCCTTTCTTTTCATGTTTACTTTTTGAAATTAAATTTCTTCTTTTTTGATGAATTCTGTACGAATCTCTTGTGGAGCCAATAGTCCTGAATGAACTGGATATGGTCGCTCAAGTAAGTCAAGAATGGTTTGTTGATGTTCTGATATGCGCACATTTTCTTGACTCATATTATAGTAACGGAGGACATAGCCTTCTTCATTTTCCGCCACTTTAAAGGCTGTTGGACAGATTTGCGGTATGCTGAGAACAGAATGGCTCAAGAGGCTACCAGTCGCAGCCACGCTTCCTTCTTGTTTAGCAAGCTGAAGGCTGGTAAATGGTGTCTGCAAGGCTTTAGCACGACGATAGGCTGAAAAGCGTTCTTGGGCTTGGTGGCATTCAAGTGCAAACTCGACTTCAAACTCACGCAAGCATTGTGCTTCTGGTGTTGGGAAGTAACCCCAGTCACCTAGCTCACCTGACGCACGCAGAATAGTCACTGCAATGGTGTCGTCTCCAAGGATTTCGTATTCATTCAATCCCTTGTTGGATACGGTCACACCTTTTTCATCGTCATACAGACTAACAAAGGCTTGTTGGTGTTGAGGATTTTCAGGATTTTCCCATGAAGCTGCTGGTTTGTTTGGTCGTGTCACCACCTCATAGATGCTTTCAGAATCATTGCTTGGACGCGTGTTGTGAGTCTTGACCAAGAGACGGATACGATGGTCTTTGGCAGTGTTGGTAAAGCGAGTCTTGCAACGGATTTGTGGATTGTCAACAAAGACAGTCATCTCAGTTTCCAGAGGAATGCTTGTCATTTCTTCTGACCGTCCAGCTTCACGCTTCATAAACTCGATGATACCTTTTTGCTCTTCTTCTAGCTTTTCATCGGCACTGACAGGCACAGTCAATTCATGTTTGAGCAAAATCTTAGCGTAGCGAGCTGTGTTTTCCAAGACCTCGTAGCCCTTAAGCTCTGCATAGATTGGCTCTGTTCCTTTTGGTTGGAAATAGATATACTCGTTTCCGATGTCACCACGGTCTTCGAAGCGGATAAAATCTTCGTAGGCTTCGTGAGTTGTCTTATCATAAACTGTGATAGTGTCATCCACACTCACCGTTACGAATGGTGTATCAATCACTCCGTTTTGGTAAATACCCTCACGGTGTTCTTGCTCTCCTTCCAGCAATTGGAAAGTTGTCCAAGAAAGCGGCGCTAGGTGAACTGGAATGGTCACGCGCACTTGTCGAGCGATACGAGCTTGGCGGAACTTGTCTTTTGGTAAATCGTACTCAAAATTAGCCCCAAGGTCTTCGATTTTAGCCTCTACAGGACGCCCATCCAAGTCCTCCACACGATAACTTGGCAAGGTTAAGGCAGCCATCTTCTTGTAACCTTCTGTTGGGTGCAATTCCTTGAAATCACAAGTCGCAACATCAATCACTGTGCTGACAGTATCGACCTTATCATGCAGGCCTGTGTTAATAACCGTAAAGAGATAGTCACTTTGAGCTTCGTGAGTTGCAATTTTGCCCTTCCACTCGTTGAGAAGATTGGTCTTAACAAAGGTTCCGACTTGGTTAACCTTGGCAAAACGAGTTTCCATCTCACGGTGAACTTCGTCCACGCTACAGCCACAGATACTATCATGCGGCGCATTCTGCAAAAGAGTTTTCCAAGCATAGGTCAACTGGTCCTTGTGGTTATGACCCCCAGTGATAATTGTCAAGGGTTCTACAACTTGCTCTAGGAGGTTGCTATTTTCTTGGAAGGCTTGTTTGAGATAAATACGAGATGAAGAAGTGTTGGCAAGTGTGTACCAGCCGTCTGTTTCCTGACTGGTCAACTCACCTGTAACCGTTGATAATTGCTCCGGTAGGGCACTTTCCACGGCTTGGACATATTCATCAAAGGAACTGTGAACAAAGGTCACATCTGGGAAGAGTTCATTTGCCACACGAATAGCTTCGCTCAGATTTTTCTGTACAGGCTGGTGGTCACAGCCGTTCATCATCAACCATTGGTTGATCGAAGCATAGGCACGCACATCTGACAATTTTTGTTTCCAGAAGGTCAAGGCCTCATCTTTATCAACTGGGATTTCATTCCCGTTACTGTACCAGTTGGCAAAGAGAATCCCGAGGACACGACTTCCGTCCGCACCCTGCCAGTACATTTCTGAAAACTGGGATGTAAACTGCTCGTCTTCGAGGACTTGGTTGTCAAATCCAATCGGCTTCACACCACGACCAAAGGCTGCCACGTGAATGCCTGATTTTTGAAGGATTTGAGGCGCTTGTCCCATATTTCCAAAGGTATCTGGGAAGTAACCAATCTGGGTTGATTTGCCCCATTTGGCAGCTTCTTGCTGACCAATAAGAGTATTGCGGACATTGGCTTCACTTGAAATCAAGTAATCATCCTGCAAAATGTAAAAGGGACCAATTTTCAATTTTCCTTCGTCAATGTAGCGTTGAACTTTGTCACGATTTTCAGGGCGAATTTGCAAGTAGTCATCAAGGACAATGGTTTGACCATCCAAGTGGAAGCTCTTGAACTCAGGGTCATTTTCAAAGAGATCGAAGAGATTGTCAAACAATTCCACCAACTGCATACGGTGACTTTCAAAAGGCAAGTACCACTCACGGTCCCAGTGACTATGTGAGATAATATGTACAACAACATTTTCCATGAAGTAAAACCTCATTCTAAATTTAAATTTTAACGTTTCAAATGTAAATTTGTGATTCTGACAAGAATCAGTTGAGCTAATACTCAACGAAAATCAAAGTGCAAACTAGGAAGCTAGCCGCAGGTTGCAGATAAAGCTGACGTAGTTTGAAGAGATTTTCTAAGAGTATAAAGCACGCTCCTTAGCGAATATCCAAGTAATCCAAGACCAACTCACAGAACATCATGTTAGCCCAGGAGAACCATTCACGAGAGTAGAGGGTCGGATCATCTACGTGGAAGCTTTCGTGCATGACACCTGTACCACCATCGCAGGCAACCAGCTGATCCAGCAAGAAGTTTTTCTCTGCCTTATCTCTTGTTGTCAAGCCTTGGATAGAAAGGGCGATTGGCCAGATATAGCGATAGAAGGTATGAGAACTTCCGAGACCGCTAGCGTATTCTCCTTGGTAGAAATATGGATTTTCAGAGCTCAGAATGGTACGACGAGTAGCTTGATACACTTCATCATCGACCGAACAGTAGCCCAGATAGGGCGCAGCTAGTAGACTTGGTACATTTGGATCATCCATGATGCTGGCATTTCCTAGGCCATCCACTTCAAAGGCATAAATCTTTTCGCCCTTGCTGTTGGTGGTGTAAGCGTAGTTTTCGATTCCTTCTTGGATTTCATCCTGAAGACGCTTGGCATCAGCAATAACACTCTGGCTATCAGCTAGGTTTAATGCTGCGAAGATTTCTTGCACATAACCCAAGACTACTACAGCAAACATATTTGACGGAATCAAGTAGCTATACTGGCAACAGTCATCACTCGGACGAAAAGCTGACCAAGTCATACCTGTCACTGCAAAGTCAGGTCCAAAGCCATCATTTACCAAGGTGTCTTCCTTACGGTCCGTATCTCGGACAAAACGATAAGGAGAGTTCTTGTGGTCTTGTTCCACCGTCCACAGATGAAGAATTTCCTTAGTCGCTGCGACAAAAGTTTCATCAAACTGACTAGTCTCGCCAGTCTCTTTCCAGAGGAGATAAGCCAGCTGCAAAGGATAGCAAAGCGAGTCCACCTCGTACTTGCGTTCCCAAATCCAACCATTCAGGTCGGTATGGTCTGTCTCGTGGTGCCCCTTCCAGTTTTCCTCAATGTTGAAGGAATTGGCATAAGGATCCTTGAGAATCAAGGTCATCTGACGTTTGACTAAACCTGCAATAGTCTGACGCAGGAGGGCATCTCTTTTAGCCACATGCAGGTAGGGTCTGAGTTGAGCTGTCGAATCCCGAAGCCACATGGCAGGAATATCTCCTGTGAGTACAAAAGTTGAACCATCTTCTAAGATTTCAACCGTATTGTCCAAGGTGTCTGTGTAGCAACGCTCGAAAACATCCACCCACTCTGGATGGTCCTTAGCCCGCTCTGCCACTTCATCTAGCCATTCTCTAACAATTTCTTTTGAATAAATCATCGTGCAGTATCCTCTTTCAAACAAGTTTCATTTTCAGTATATAGCTTTTGAGGCAGAAAATACATACACAAATGATAGTCATTTTTCTACAAAATAGTTATCTTTGAACCTCCTTTTCTAAAGGCCCTCTTTTTCTGATATAATGTAGAAAAACAGCTAAAGGAAAGACTATGAAACCACTACTTGAAAGCATCGATACCCGATTTGGAACTGCCAGCAAGCATGCCTTTTCTCGGGGAAATACCCTGCCATACACAGGCGTGCCTTTTGGGATGAATTACTTTGTACCCCAGACCAGTGACCAGGAGGGCTCTTGGTTTTTCAATCCGCATCTGCCTATCTTTCAGGGAATTCGATTAACCCACCAGCCCAGTCCTTGGATTGGGGACTACTCTTGGCTCCTTCTGACACCTGTCACAGGCCAAGTGGGTGGAGACAGCCTCTTCCATCGTCAGTCTTCCTATGATATGGATAAGGCCTCTTTCCAGCCTCATTATCTGAAAATTTTCTCCCTGCGCTATCAGATTGAAATCCAGCTCACACCGACTTGCTACGGTGCTTCTATTCATTTGGAGCAAAAGCAAGGCAAAGCCCTCTCCCTCTATCTTCACGCAAAAGATGAACTGACAGTAGAGCAAGTAGATAAGCGGACTCTTGCCCTACGACAAGAAGGAAAAACTGAAACCAACAAAAATTCGCTAACGATGTTCACTGCCCTGCAAATGAATACGGATATCCTTGCTATCAGCCAAGAAGGCGAAGACTGTCGAATTGACTTAGCAAGTAGTCAAACCGAGATTCAGCTAGCCACTTCTTTCATCTCTCCTTCTCAAGCTCTAATCAATCTACCTCAAGAAGATTTTGATAGCTGTAAATCAAGTGCCCAAGTGGATTGGGAAAATCTCCTCCATCGTTTTGACATTATAGAGACAGGAGAGGCTGACCGAACCTTCTTTGACCACTGTCTCTACAGACTCTTCCTCTTCCCACAGACTTTTTATGAGGTTGATGAATCAGGGCAAGACATCCACATGGATCTGGCTACTGGCACTGTCAAGCTCGGGGTTCTCTTCAGCAACAATGGCTTCTGGGATACCTTCCGCACTACCTTCCCCCTCTTTGCCCTTATCATACCGGAACACTACCACCGCTTTTTAGAAGGATTTCTCAATAGCTACCGCAATACTGGATTCCTTCCAAAATGGCTGGCTCCAGATGAACGGGGTATGATGCCAGGTACACTTTTAGACGGCATTATCGCAGATAGCGCCTGCAAGGACATGGCTCCTGACTTAGAAGAAGAACTCCTTCAAGCCATGCTCGAAACAGCCAGCAAGTCTGACCCTCTCGGCATCAATGGTCGCCACGGACTAGCCCAATACCAAGAACTGGGCTACCTCTCTACCGACCACCACGAAAGTGTCAGTCATACCCTAGACTATGCCTATAGCGACTTTTGTATCGCCAGCTGTGCCAAAAAACTTGGTCAGAATGACATCGCGGAAACCTATAGGACTGCTTCACAAAATTACCGCCATCTATTTGACGCTGAAACAGGTTACATGCGAGCGCGAGACAGCCAAGGCCGCTTCCCCCCTGACTTCTCTCCCTATAGTTGGGGACGTGATTATGCCGAATGTTCAGCCATCCAAGCAACTTTAGGCGTTCTCCACGACATCCCAGATTTAATCCAGCTTATGGGTGGAAAAGAAGCCTTCAGTAACTATCTTTTGAAAACCTGTCAAGATGCTCCCCTCTTTGAGACAACAGGCTATGGTTACGAGATTCACGAAATGAGCGAAATGGCTACTGCTCCTTTTGGACAAGTCGCCATTTCCAACCAACCGAGCTTCCACATTCCTTATCTCTTCCGTTACAGCAACTACCCTGACTACACTGCCCTTCTTATCAAGACCTTACGTCAAAAAGCCTTTCACCCAAGCTGGCAAGCCTATCCTGGCGATGAAGATAACGGCAGTCTCTCTGCTTGGTACATCTGGTTAGCTCTCGGATTTTATCCGACCTGTCCAGGAAAACCAAGCTATGATCTCGGAATCCCTCTCTTTAATCACCTCCGTATCTACCTGGCTAAAGAAGATAAATGGCTGGATATTCATACTGAGCAAAACCACAGCCATTTTAACTTTGTCAAAGAATGCCGACTGGACAAAAACCTAGTATCAACTATTCAACACCAAGACCTCCTAAAAGCTAAACAGTTAACCTTTACCCTTAGCTGGTTACCAAGCCAGCCGTCCACTTCCTGAAATGCAAAAATCTCCTAGCAGACTTTCCTGCTAGGAGATTTTCTTATGAGAGGTACTTGTTAAGCTTTGAAAATTGGATTTATTATTCGATAAGTATCAAACAATCTACCAATTAAACTTCTTCGTCTTCTTTACGACGACGACCTGCAAGACCAAGACCAAGTAAGGCACTTGCGGCAGCTGCTACCATAGCTACAGTAGAATCTGCTGTACCTGTATTTGGCAACTCTTTAGCGACTGTACGCACGTTTGTTGCTGCTTGGTTGGCATTTGCTGCTTGAGCTGGAACTACAGCTGGTGTTTGAGCAGCTTGGTCATTAGCTGGACTTGCATGATTAGTTGCTGGAGAAACTTTCGCCAGGAAGTCTTCGATACGTTTAACCGTTGCAGCCACATCTGCCTGAGTTGCATCTGCATTGGCAAATACTTTCTTAGCATCTGCTGATAATGCGTTCGCTGCTTTTGCAGTTTCTGCATCAAGCTTAGCTGATTCTTGGATGATTAGTCCATCTAACTGACGAATAGCATCTGCTAACTTAGCTTTATCCACTTTTGCTTCAGTGTTAGTAGCTCCGTTATTTTGAGCTGAAGGAGCTTGTTTAAAGATAGCTTCAGCGGTAATTGCTAAAACTTTGCCATCTTTAGTTACAACAGTTGCATTTCCTGCCTTGTCAAAGAGAACATCTACTACATCAGCATTTACTGCTTTAATCTTAGCTTTTGCAGCTTCTTTTTCTGAATCTGTTAAGTTAGTAAAGTCTGCTACTGTTTCTTTTTCAAAGTCAAGGTTGATGTTATCTCCGCTATTCTTAGCTGTTACATCACTTTCTGTTTTCACTAATTGGTCTTTTGCAATCGATACTGTATTTCCATCTAGTGTTACTGTGGCGTTACCTTTATCGTCTACTACTACAGTCGCTCCTGAATTGACGGCTTCAATTGCTTTCTTAACTGCTGCTTTTTCATCTTCCGTTAAGTTATCTTTGTTTCCAACTAATGTACGGAATGCTGGTGTTTTCACTTTAGCAGTCTTAGCTTCGTCAGCTAGGTTTCCAGCTGGGATTACTAGGTCTAAAGCCGGAATATTCAGAACTGTACCATCAGCTTTAGTTACTGTTGCATTACCTTTGTCGTCTACTACTACAGTTGAACCTGAGTTGACTGCTTTAACCTTCTCTTCGATAGCTTTCTTCTCTTCTGGAGTTAAGGCATCTGGATCTGCTACTACAGTTTTAGCTGCTGGTGTATTGACATCATTGCCTGCATTTTCTTTAGTAATATCATCTTGTGTTTTCACTAAATCAGTGGCTGGAATGACCGCTGTCTTACCTTCTGGTGTTGTAACTGTAGCATTACCCTTATCGTCTACTACTACAGTTGAGCCTGGGTTGACTGCTTTAACCTTCTCTTCAATAGCTTTCTTCTCTGCGTCTGTCAACTTGTCTAGGTTCGCTGCTACAGTTTTAGCTGCTGGTGTATTGACATCATTGCCTGCATTTGGTTTAGCTGCATCTGCTGCTGACTTCGTCAAGTCTGTTGCTGGAATAACGGCTGTTTTACCTTCTGGTGTTGTGACTGTGGCATTTCCTTTATCGTCCACTACTACAGTCGCTCCTGGGTTAACTGCTTTAACCTTTTCTTCAATAGCTTTCTTCTCTGCAACTGTCAACTTGTCTGAGTTCGCTACAACCGTCTTATCCGCCGGCTTAACGATGTCGTTGCCTGCGTTTGGTTTAGTTGCATCTTCCGGTGATTTGAATAAATCTTTCCATGGAATTGTTGCCACAGTTCCATCATTTAAAGTAACAGTAGCGTTACCTTTATCATCAAATTTAACAGATTTAGCCTCAGGATTGAGTTTTCTTAATTTTTCTTCTACTTTGGCTTGTGCAGCTGAATCAGTCGGTTCACCAACCACTTTATCTGCTGGTTTAACAATTTCACCATTTCCTGCGTCAGATTTAGCTGTATCTTCCTTAGTTCTCACTAACTCAGTTGATGGAATCGTTGCAGTCTGACCTTCTGGTGTAGACACTGAAACAGTTCCGTCTGCATCGAGTAGCACAATAGAATTTGGATTTACAGACTTAACAGCAGCAATAATTTGAGCTTTTTCTGACTCTGTCAACATCGATTTATCCTTGATGATAACTTTATCAAGTGGTTTGTTAATATCGTTTCCACCTTTACCATTATCTAGATTCTCCAACGTTTTCACCAGATCAGTTGGATTAATGATTCCCTTATCACCATTTGCTGTAGTAACTTCAATATTTCCAGCGTCGTTATATTTAACCTCTTTGGCTGTTGGGTTCACTTTCTTCACTTCTTCTAGGATTTTAGCTTTTTCCTCAGCTTTTAGGTTGGCTGGATCATTAACTAGCACTTTATCAATTGGTCTGTTAATATCCCCAACTGCTCTAATTGCCGATTTATCCGCGTCTTGAATCTTATTAACATCTGCTTCTTTATTCGCAGCATCTACTAATTTCTTAGCTTCGGCTGCTATTTGATCTGCTTTATCTTTAAGATTCTCTTTCGCTTTAGGAGATAAGTCAGTACGCGCGTCAATCTCTTCTTTCTTCGCTTTTGTTTGCTCATCAATGGCTTTACGAGCATTTGGTTTATCTTCTACAACAGGTAAAACTTTCCCTATTTCAGCATTTGCATCATCTTGAAGTTTCTTAACCTCTGAATCTGTTGTAGCAATATCAATTGCTTGCTTAGCTTCTTTGGCTAAGGCTGTCGCTTTTTCAGCAGCTTCAGCTTTTTCTTCATCCGTAGCATCTGGTGTGTTTTCAATGGCTTTTAGTTGTTCAGCTAGCTTATCATCAATAGCTTTCTTGGCTGCAGCTTTAGTTGTTGTTTCTGGATTCACAGCTTTAATCGCTGCTACACCGTGTTCCTTAGCACTATCTACTGCTCCTTGAACCTTCCTTGATTCCTCTGGTGTTGTGGTTACATCTGGTTGAGCATCAATGGCCTGGTTCGCTTCGGCTGCTCGAGATTGAGCTTCTGCCTTAGCTTTCGCTTTTTCTTCAGCTGTTAGATCTTGGCGAGCATCGATTTCTGCTTCTTTCTTAGCTAGTTCATCTGCCACTGCTTTCTTAGCAGCATCTTTGGCTACTGGATTCACAGCACCAACTGCAGACTCACCGGCTTCTTTGGCTTTGGCTACTTCTGCATCACTTGTTGCGGCTGCTACTGCTGCCTTAGCCTTGTCTGCTTCTGCCTTAGCCTTGTCTTTAGCAGCTTTCTTCTCTGCATCTGTCAAGTCTGTACGCTCATCAATGGCCTTGTTCTTAGCAGCAAGAGCGTCATCAATGGCTTTGTCAGCGGCTGCTTTAGCAGTTGTTTCTGGATTCACAGCTTTAATCGCTTCTACACCTTGTGTCTTAGCGGCTTCTACTTTATCTTGAGCTGCTTGGGCTTCTTCTGGTGTTGCGGCTACATCTGGTTGAGCATCAATGGCCTTGTTCGCTTCGTCAGCAGCTGCTTGAGCTTCTGCCTTAGCTTTCGCTTTTTCTTCAGCTGTTAGATCTTGGCGAGCATCGATTTCTGCTTCTTTCTTAGCTAGTTCATCTGCCACTGCTTTCTTAGCAGCATCTTTGGCTACTGGAGTTACAGAGGTAACATCCGCTACACCTTTATCTTCTGCAGCGTCCACAAGTTTTTGGGTTGCTCGAGCTGCATCTTCTGTATCTTCATTATCAGGTTGAGCGTTGATTTTAGCTAATTCTGCATCAGCTAATTTTTTGGCTTCTGCTTTAGCTGCGTCTTTTTCTGCTTGACTTAGGTCTGTGCGCTTATCAATCTCATCATTTTTAGCTGTTAAGGCATTGGCAATTGCTGCCTTAGCATTCTCTTTAGCGATTGGGTTTACTTTAGAAATGGCTGTAGTGGCTTCTGTTTGCGCTTCATCTACAGCTGCATCTGTCGTCGCTGCATCGATTTTCTCAGTTGCTGCCTGGGCTGCTTCATTGGCTTTAGCAATAGCGGCTGTTTTTTCAGCTTCTGATAGATTTCTGTCTGCATTAATAGCATCTTCTTTGGCCTTACGAGCTGCTTCAATTGCCGCTTTGGCTTCAGCTTTTTTAGCTATTACTGGATTGTCGGCTGCAATGGCAGTTGTCCCTTCAGTTTGAGCTTGATCCAAGGCAGCTTTTGTTGTTAGGCTAGGATCATTAATGGCTGCTAATGCTTTTTCCTTATCTGCATTTACCTTAGCGATAGCGGCTTGTTTTTCATCCTCGGTAGCATTCGGATCTGTACTAGCATTAATTTCTGCAATCTTATCTTCTGCAGCCTTGTTCACTGCATCGATTGCAGGTTGTTTATTTAGGGTCGTAAACTCTGTTAGTGGTCTTCTGTCTATTGATCCATCTGTGTAGGTTACTAGTAAATCATTTCCATCTTTTGTGATTGATTGAATCCTACTATTTTGATTCTCTACTTCTTGACCACGCTTAGACTCTAACCGTCTATCTGGATTGGTTTGAGAATATTCAAGTTTGACTCTTTCTTTTACTTTTGCAAACTCTTCCTCTGTTACAGCTGCAGGGTCGGTCACCACAACCTTGTCGGCTTCCTCAGGAGTTTTTATATCATATTTTTCTCTCTGAGGTTTATTAACAACATTGAAAGCATGATCATTGGCTTTTTGTTGTCCAGACCCAGTGAAGTCTGTTCCTTCAAGATCCGTAACCCTCACATAACGCCAACCCAAAGCTAGGCGTTTAGGATTTTCCCCTTTTGTCCCTGCGTCCAATTTATTTTGTGGCAAATCTCTTGTCGCAGTTGTAGTCCCTGAATAGGTAATAACTGCTGGATTAGTTTCTGATGCTGGTGTTTCGGAATTAAAAACATTTGCCTTATATCCATACTCTGTATCAACTTTATCATTTTCACCTGAAACAGGGCTAAATTCTCGATTCCCACCTTTCAGCAATTTAGCAGACTTAATCTTATCTGCATCATCTTTAATTTTGATATCAAATGAGTTGTCTTCTCCGCTATACACATAGATTTCTCTTGCAGTAGGATCAGAATATGGAATGTCTACTGTTGGAGGTTGGTTGGTACGTGCTACATTAGCAACTGGAACCACATCGATTGAACCGTCTTTATAGGTCACAGTGACGTTTCCGTTCTCTACGTTTACACTATCCACTACTTCAGAACGATTTGTTAGGGCAGTACCTCTTTGCGACGCTAGTCTAGCATCCTGGCTAGTTTTAGAATATTCAACTTTAAGCTGATTTTTAATTTTATCAATATCTGCAGTAGTTAAATTGTTAATATCTGTAACACTGATTTTATCAGCATTACTTGCTGGTTCCTGGATGCTATATTTGTAGGTTTGAGATTTAAGGATAAGAGAGATATAGCCTGGATCTCTTATTGTCCCAGAGTCTCCAACATTATTCGCACCTTGTTTATCACCAACCTTTACAAAGCGAGTCCCAATTTTGAGTGCTTGGCCCTCTCTTTTTGTATATCCATTATTTCCTTTTAGTTGCTCATTCGGTTTTCCTGAAATGCTAATTTTAGCAGGATCAGCTACAGTAGCAGAAGTACCAGATTCATCAGGAGTAGCAGTTGTAGTATTAGACTTATCATCATTAATTACCGTTCCAGTATAGCCAAACTCAAGGTCAAGTTTATTTTCTTCTCCTGTAACTTTGTTAAATTTCTGGTTTGACCCCTTTTTGAATGTTGCATAAAGAATTTCCCCACTGTCATCGTGGACAGGAATTTCAATATTTGCATCTTCCTCATTATAGACAAAGATTTCCTTTTCAGTCTGGCGAGAATAGTCAATTACCGCTACAGGTTTTTGGTTTTCTGTAGCAGTAGACGGTGCTCCATCTCCTGGGTCAGCCTCCCCTCCCCCGTTAGGGCTAGCTGCCACAGCGGCTCCGCCTTGTGAATCTGCGCCATTCTCAGCAGCTGACACTGCTCCGTTCCCCAAAAACATAAATAGAGCCGCTACTGCCACACTGGCCGCACCAAAACTATATTTACGAATAGAATAACGCGTGACCTTCTCACGACGCAGGCGCTCAGAACGACTCATGGATACTTTCTTGTCCATTACTTAAATCTCCTTTAGGATTATATTTTTCTACGTAAGAGAGGCTCCTCCTTCCTTATAGAAGGAGACTTCCTCTATGCATAGATTTACGTTACTATGATACATAATTACCAAGATATATGCAACTTTTTTGTTTGCTAATATTTTGCTAAAAAAAAAAAAAACATTTTTTCGATTTTCGTGAATTTTATTCGGTTTTTTTATCCATATTTTTCATTATTTTATGAATTTGTTAAGTATTTATCGATTCTCATGACATCTTATGCTCTGATTCTTTAGGATTCAATCACCCCTTAATTTCTATAAATATTATTTTTTCAAAATAACTCTATCTTTTTCACTAGCCTCGACAAAATAAGTAGAAAAAATGTAAGGGGGTGCGCCTTTTTCATTGGCATCATTTGAAGATAACAACATGCAAGGAGCCTAAAAAAGAGAAACAGCCAGTGATATCACTAGCTATTCTGATTGCTTGCCATAGAACAGAAGATAGCGGCTCCTTACCTCTCCTGACTACTTGACTAGTCTTGACCACTTACTATAGCTGCTCAGTTTTAAACAAGCAGGTTATCAGAAAGCCATGGCCTAGCCTACTGATTTTAAACAAGGAGCATTGGATGGCATCAAAAAAGAACACAGTCCTGCCGAGGCAGCCAAAGTTTTTGATCTTGGTTTCAGAACTCTCTTCAGCTAGGAAAAGAAATGAGGTGAACAAGGACACTGAGAGCGGAAAGAGCGAGTCATCAAAAATCGAAAGCTTCCTTTAGAGGAGTCAAAAGCTTTTGTAGAGGCTCATCTCGAGGCTGCTTTCAGGGAAATTGCGGCACATTTTGATTGTGCTCTCCCTTCAGTAGGGGCAGCTTTAAAGCAGATTCAGGTCACTTGAAAAAGACGACTAGCTTTAAGGAACAAGATTCAAAGAAAGTCGCTGACTTCTCTAGTCTGGAGATTTTCCAATCTCTCTCCTTATGGGACGGTTCTATAGTAAAATGAAATAGAAATAGGACAAATCAATCAGGACAATCAAATCGATTTCTAACCATGTTTTAGAAGCAGAGGTGTACTATTCTAGTTTCAATCTATTATATTTTTTAGCAAAGGGCTTTGATATAACATAAAAATCGAAGTTCTGCTACTCCTATAAATGGAGTCATAGAAATTCGATTTTTTCTAATTATCCTAATCCTAGACGTTCAAAGATAGGCTCCACTCGTTTGGTATAGTAAAGATGGTTGAAAATCTCATCGATTTCCTCTTGTGTCAAACGTGATGTCACCTCTGGATCTGCTTCCAGAAGTAGTTTGAAGTCTACTTGCTTGTCCCAAGAGTAGGCTGTTTTTGGTTGTACCAAGTCATAGGCTTGCTCACGGGTCATGCCTTTTACCAATCAAGGTCAACATGGCACGTTGGCTAAAGATCAGACCAAAAGTCGCGTTCATGTTGCGGATCATGTTTTCTGGTAAGACCGTCAAGTTCTTGACGATATTTCCAAAACGGTTGAGCATGTAGTCAATCAAGATGGTCGTATCAGGTGTGATGATACGCTCAGCTGATGAGTGGGAAATGTCGTGTTCATGCCAGAGAGCCACATTCTCATAGGCTGTAATCATGTGACCACGCTCTAAACCCTGTTCAATCCCTTCTGCACGACCGCGTTCCAACCCTTTTTCCTCAGCTTGTTCCAAGGCATAGTCCTGCGCTAGCAAGGCTTGTTCTTCGCGTCTGCGTTGTTCACTAAACATCTCCCTGTCCTCCTCGGACCAGCTCTTGTAGTCTAGCAGTTGGTCTGCTTGGCTGATGGCTCGCTCGGGTTCCTGGGTAAAAGGTTTATTCCCAAAAAACTCCAACCATGCTTTGCGAACCTCGTCTTTGCTGGTTTCTCTGTATTTTTTTAGGTCTTATTTATGATGCTCTTTCAATAGTTCTTCAAACTCAGCGACGCTCATACCCAGCTGATGGCTGGCAACCTCGGAAGTCAGAAGTCCTTGGCGAACCATATCCAGAAAGGCAAAAAGTTTTCCACGTTCAAGTCCACGCTCTAAACCTTTTTCGATGCCCTGTTCAATCCCCTCTGCACGACCTCTCTCCAACCCTTTTTCTTCAGCTTGTTCCAAGGCATAGTCCTGCGCTAGCAAGGCTTGTTCTTCGCGTCTGCGTTGTTCACTAAACATCTCCCTGTCCTCCTCGGACCAGCTCTTGTAGTCCAGCAGTTGATCTGCTTGGCTGATGGCTCGCTCGGGTTCCTGAGTAAAGGGCTTATTACCAAAAAACTCCAACCACGGCTTGCGAACCTCGTCTTTGCTGGTTTCTCTGTATTTTTTTAGGTCTTATTTGTAATGTTTTTTCAATAGCGACTCAAACTCAGCGACGCTCATACCCAGCTGATGGCTGGCAACCTCGGAAGTCAGAAGTCCTTGCCGAACCATATCCAGAAAGGCAAAAAGTTTTCCACGTTCAAGTCCACGCTCTAAACCTTTTTCGATGCCTTGTTCAATCCCCTCAGCTCGACCACGTTCAAGACCTTCTGCACGACCTCTCTCCAACCCTTTTTCTTCAGCTTGTTCCAAGGCATAGTCCTGCGCTAGCAAGGCTTGTTCTTCGCGTCTGCGTTGTTCACTAAACATCTCCCTGTCCTCCTCGGACCAGCTCTTGTAGTCCAGCAGTTGATCTGCTTGGCTGATGGCTCGCTCGGGTTCCTGAGTAAAGGGCTTATTACCAAAAAACTCCAACCACGGCTTGCGAACCTCGTCTTTGCTGGTTTCTCTGTATTTTTTTAGTTCCAAGAACGCCATCTTAACCAGATGATTTTCTTGTCCATTATTGGTGATGGTTAAAACCTCACCTGTCGTATCCTCGCGCATACTAAAACTATGAAAAGCTAGGTCATCTGAAAAGTAATTGCTGTCCACAATTGCGATAGCGTATACTGGTGCAATGTGTTTGTAACTCTGGTGGGTGTCACCTTCACGTTGGCGAATTTTTTCTAGGTTTTGATTGACCTGACTACACAAATAAGCCCACAGGCGATTGATGAAAAAATTCTGATGATGGACTTGAATCTCAATGATTACTTGAGTGCCATTATCTAGTTCAGCTAAAACATCTATACTGGTATAGAAATCCTGTGCCGAGTACGGCAGGGAAGGCAAGACGTGAATGTTGCTTCCCTCCAAAATGGTCACATTTTTGGCTGGCAAGTCCAGCATATCGCGAATAAACTGACAAGTGATTTCTGGGTTGCTGAAAATTTTCTTAGCAACCAAGTCATTAGTTGGGCTAATGCCCGGATGACGTAATGTCATATTTCTTCTCCTTTCATTATAGCACATTTTTAAATCTAGGTTTACTAGATTCACTGCTACTATCTATTTATTCGGAAAAGAAATGAGTTGTTAAGATATTTTATCTCGTTTCAACTAAAATATGAGCTTGATCAATCAGCTGTCCATCAACAGTCAGATTCAGATAGAAATCCAAGGTCTTATCGGCAGCAAAATACAGGGTTGGTATGGTCAAATCTTTTTTGCTTTCCCCAGCTTGGAATTGAAGGACTTGAATCTCGTCCTGATAGACGACACCATGGACACCTGTCCCCGGTTGAATCGAAATCTTAGCTTCCAAAGGAGTACTACTTTCGCTACGTTCAATCCTAAAATGAAGAGTCTCTCCCTTTGCCACAGCTAGGCTTTTTTCTGCAAATGCTAATCCCTGAACAACTTCTTTTTTTGATAAGCTAGGAGTTTTATAGAGGGAAATCTTGGTCAGTACAGGTAAATCCTGTGTCTCTGTAATCATCACGCGCACCTTCTGTGCCTCTACTATCGGCCCTCGCAAGAGGCGCTTATGACCAACTGTGAAGCCCCTGCCAAATTCCTGCCAGACACCATCCACCTCTACTTGCACATGAAAAGCAGCGATTCGTTGCCCTAGCTTCAAATCTTCTCTTAACTCAATTACATCAAAAGTTTTAGGAGATCCTAGGTCTAGTTCTAACTGGATTGGCAAGCCTACGTCGCTTGCCCAAGAGCTGGTCTCAAGACCATCTGTCAGATGGTGACAAGCAAAGTCTGCGGAAAGAGCTGGACCAGATACCCCAGCTCCCAAAGCCAAATCTTCTTTATAGAGCTCATTGCGATAGGCCGCAAATTCATAGAGGCGTTCAATATCCTTTGCATCAAAGAGCCCAGCTTGATTCGGCGGAATATTAAGCAAGAGTGGAGTTCCTCGCCCTACTGAGTGAAAATAGATTTCGACCAACTCCTCGAGAGACTTAGGATCCTGATCCTCATGGTAAAACCAGCCCGGACGGATGGAAACATCTGCCTCTCCGATTGAAAAAATCGTGCCCGAGGGATCCCCGTGCTGAAGATAGTTCAGCTCTGCTTCTGTTCCTAGCTTATCAGGATTCACCTTTTGCCATAGGGGATCACCTGCATACCCTCTTTCATTGCCAATCCAGCGGATACTGGTGCCTTCTGTTGAAAAAATCAAGCAGTCGCCCTGCAGGTCACGAATGGTTTCAAACCATTTTTCAAATTCATAACTGACCTTTTGCGCGCCCTCTCCTCTGGCTCCATCCATCCAGACCTCAGCAAATTTCCCTCCATTTCCATAGGCAGGATTTGATAAAATCTCCTTCAGCTGTGCCAGATAATAGGCATTATAGTCCGCTTCTCGGTCCACATGATAGAGGGGACTATGGGCATCCCACGGTGATAGGTAGACCCCCATATCCATATCAAACTCTGTGGCAGCTTGGGATACTTCAAGAAGCAAGTCTCCCTTTCCTCTCCTCCAAGGACTGACCTTAACCGAATAATCTGTGTGAGCTGTCGGATAGAGGACAAAGCCATCGTGGTGCTTGACCACCAAAATCAACTTCTTGAAGCCCGTTTCCTTGAGTACACAAACCCACTCACGCGCGTCTAACTGTGTCGGGTTAAAGTGTTCAGGATCCTCCTGACCTGTCCCCCATTCCTGGTCATAAAAGGTATTAGGCCCAAAATGGATAAAGGCTGCTAGTTCATCCTCTAAATACGCTAACTGGGCCTGACTAGGCAAGGGGCCATGCGGTTTTATTGCTCTTACCATACTACTTCCTATCTACATTTTTCTTTACTTTTTTGGCATACACTTGCAATTCTGTTAAGGCTAGGGGGCTTGCCAAGTTTTCAAATCGAAGACGAAGGGCATAGGTTTCCACCTTGTCAAATTCAAAACGAAGCTCCTCATCCTTGTCACTTGACACTTTTCGGATAGCTGATACAGGGCGCCAATTCTCCTCTTGTTTGAGCAGAGAATCCTTGTCCAAATGATTTGGAGTCCGAGGCAAGCTAGGCTCATTCCCTACATAATAATCGATATGGGTAGGATCCACCGCCACGTAGTCTTGATTTTCGACATAATACAAGGTCACATTATCCACAAATCGCGGTTTTAAAATCCCTGCATCTCCAAAAAGAATGCCGACATTGGCTTGCTCTGACTTGGCAATCCAAGTATTGGCTGTCGATTTCTTCCGAGAAATGACCTTGTCATTGAGGTAAGAGACTGGGTGATTAGGCTCTGAGTGGGAAGCAAATACCAGAGGCAGGTTGGATCCTGTCCACTGATTGGAAATGACTTCCCCATCTACACTGGCATCTGTCACATGAATGGTGACTGTTGCTGGCAACTCACAGCCCGCTACTTGTCCTGTAAGAATACATTCTCCTACCTGAGCATAGACTTGAGGATCGAGTTCATCCCAAGTCACCTTGGCCGTATCTCGTCTGCCATCTGATAAGACTAGCTTAACTCGGTCTGGTAGGTGTGGGGCTTCCTTGACAAGCGTCCAAATCCTTTCAGTCTCAATAGCGCAAATCCCTTGGACACAAATCTGAGCAGAAGCCTTTAAATCCAGCCCTTCCAGCTGACCAGATACCATAAACTCATGAAAGCTTGCCATATCTTCTTCGGAGATTGCCTCCCAAACAACCTTGACTCGTTTTGCACCGCCAGACTCATAGTCCACCAAAACTGAAGATGGAAGATGTGGATAAGTCCCCTTAGCTGTATACAAGCGAAGTGGTCGTACAAAAACTGCCTGCCCTAGTGAGGTATTTTCTGCCACCTGCAAATGAGTTTGATAGGTCTTTCCTTGATAAATAGCACTGATAACCAAGTCGCCTGCAGACAAGCAATGAAGCACTCCCTGCTTGATAATGGCGTGGGCACTACCACTCGTCTCCCAAATCACTTCACTATTCCCCACCTTGTTCACAAGGTTATCCACAGTTTTTGTGGATAAAGTCCAATAGCTGGGGAATCCCCTTCTTGTAATCCTGCCTGCTTGTCCACTCGAATCTCAAATAAGCGCTGATTTTTCACTGACTGGCAAGCCAAATCCTCTCCCACTAAGAGATCGAAACTTGCCGGCTCTAGCCCTCTGGCACTGGCCTTTACTCTCACTTGACCTACCCGCTCCAAGCTCTGAACTAAGAGGACACCTCTGCCATGAAAGGCTTTCCGCTTAAACCGACCATTTTTCTGGGCTTGGTAACGTTCACGACTGGCCTGCCTACCATTATCCACACCTACAGTCATAACCACCCGTG
>NZ_VMLO01000019.1:32361-41883 GCF_013276735.1 Streptococcus sp. 1559 | reverse complement strand
TCGCTAATTGTTTTTTTAGGGCGATTGATTTTTACTTCCGTCGCATCAATCATTACCGTGTCCTCAGAACTGAGAGGAGGTCTTGAAATCGTAAAACCACTTTGAACAAGAGTTACTTCAACCCATTGACTCCGATGGGTTAAGTTGCTTTCGTGGATACCAAAATCAGCCGCAATTTGTTCATAAGTTCGATATTCTCGCACATATTGAAGTCGCCATAAGAAGGTATTCTAGGCTTAATTTAGGTTTTTATCCATCTTTTGCGTGTTTAATTTTTAATACAGCTAACATCTCTTCAAAAGTCGTGCGCTGAACACCAACAAGACGATTAAATTGTGCATCAGTTAGTTGTTTACTTGCTTCATAATTCATAGAACTATTATACCATATTTTGTTTCGCAGGAAGTCTAATAATAATATTTATCTTTCCTATCGAACGCTTTCAATCTTCCAACTATTCCAAACTTTAAACCGTATAGCTCCATGCTGGTCAGTTCGGTAAACTTTGCTATTGATACCTTCCAGTCGTGTCAAAGTTTCCTGATGGGGGAGTTTCGTTCGATTGTTCTTTCCAACTGAGATGAGAGTCATCTCTGGTTTGAGCTGTTCTAAAAAGTCTGAACTTAATGATTTTTTAGAGCCATGTTGGCTAGCTTTCAAAACATCCACTTCTAGGTCAGGATAGTGCTTCAGCATGTCCTTCTCTCCTTTCTCCTCCAAATTTCCAGTGAAAAGAAAGTTTTTATCCAAGAGTTTTCCATACAAAACCAGGGTATCTTCATGATCTCCAATTTTCCTTGGAGATAGGACTTCTAACTGACTTCCAAAAATTGGCAAGTTCTCTCCTGCTGTCACACTGCGCACCTTGGTTTGAGTCGCCTGTAGTTCTGCCACAAATTCCTTCTGTTTCAGACTTCCTTTTGATACTAAAATCTCCCCTACATGAAAAGCCTTGGTCACCTCCAACAAATCTCCAACATGTTCCTTGTCCGTATTTGTCAAAATCAGCTGGTCAATCTTGGCTACTCCTCGACTTTTGAGATAGGGAATCAAGGTTCGCTGGGCATTGCTGGTCGTCGCCTTTTCTTGCCATTTTTCAATTTTCTTATCAGATTCTGCCTTGCCACCTACATCTATGAGAATGGTCTTCCCAGTTACATCCCTTAGGAAAATACTTTCTCCTTGCCCCACATCCAGCATGGTAATTTCATTTTCCAGTGGATGCTTGGTCAAGAAAAAGAGACCCACAATAAGTAAGCTGAAGCCAGCTACTCTTTTGATATTTTTCCTCAAATCATAGACCAAAGCCAAGGAAATTAACAATAAAATTAAAAACCATGCATTAGGTTGTCCAAAGACAAACGGCCTACTTGTCATCTGCGAGACCAAGCGAATCATTCCCTCCAACCATTCAAAGATAAAATTCAGTTGAATGACTGGATAGAGAAAGGAAAGGGCAAATAAGATAGACAAGAGCGGTAAGAAGACCAAATCAAATAGAAAGGAAAAGACAAAGGTCAAGAGGATGGACCAAGGTTGAAATTCCGCAAAATAGAAGGATAGAATGGGCAATATGCCCAAGGAGATGACTAGACTTTCACTAGCAACAGCCTTGAGCCCCTCCCCTTCTTTGCTGGTCATGGTCAGGATAAAAGCATAAGCGCAGGACAAGACTCCTCCTGCTGTCAAGAAAAAGTTTGGCATGACAATAAAGAGGAGAAACACTGTCAAGGCAAAATTATCCAAGCCCTTAACCCCATGTTGAGCCAGTAGCTTTTGCAAGAGACTGCGAATAACCGATGCTGAAAATCCAGTTAGTCCCGCATAGATAAGGGAAAAGGGATAAGTCAGCCATTTCAACTTTTCTTGGGTCAAGCCCAATCGCAAGAGAAGTTTCTTAAATCCGTTCATGAAAAAACCTACCTGCATGCCAGATAGGGCAAAGAGGTGGATAATTCCTAGACTGGAATAAAGCTCATTCATCTCCTCAAAGTCGGTGTCCAGATGTCCCAGCAAGAGTCCTGTCATGTAATTGCGCATAGGGTCTGGAAAGTGCGTCTTAATCCAAACCACAGCCTTTCGACGTAAACTGGACAAGTTTTCTCCTATATCCCAACTGCCAATCTTTTGAAGTGACTGGATTGTTTTGATATTGAGAGTCTGGTAAATTCCCTGAGTCTTCAGATAGGCTTGGTAATTAAAGCCACCAAAATTTCTCTGCCCTTCTGGCTCCGAAAGCTTCCCTTCTAGTCCTATCTCATGCAGGTCGGTTAAAGCTTGAAAGGCTTCTTTCTCCTCCTCGGACTGGAGTTTATAATAGACTTGAAAAATGCGTCCATCAGCCTTGCCGCGAAAGGACAGACTATCACCATTGACCTTAACAGTGTCAGGCAGAATCCGTACCCTTTCAACAGAATCCGCCAGATTTTGACTCGCTTGGCTCTGTTGCCAATTTTGAAACAGAAACCAGAAGCCAAAGACTCCACAAATCACTAAAACTTTGCCTGTTGATTTCCATGGAAATTGGAAAAAGAGACAGACTAGCAGAAAAACAAAGCCCAACAAAGCAAGATAGGATGCTGAGAAAATAGCGTAATAAAACCAAAGTAACAAAAAACTCAGGTAAATTAGGGGAATGGGGATGTTCTTAATCCACTGTAACATAGTCTTTTAGCTTTTCTATGGTCTTAGCACCAATGCCAGAGACCTTCTTGAGTTCATCAATCGACTTGAATTTCCCATTTGCCTCACGATGGTCTATAATGTCCTGAGCTCGTTTTCCTCCCAGTCCCTTAACCTGTTTAAGCTCTTCCAGACTGGCCTTGTTGAGATTGACCTTCTTTTCCTTGCTTGTTGAAGAAGCTGTCCCCGAACCAGTCTGTTGACTAACTGCTTCTTCTCCCTTAGTAGGAACGTAAACCAGAGCCTCATCACTAACTTTCTGAGCTAGATTGAGCGACTTGCTGTCTGCTTGCTCTGTCAAGCCACCAGCCTTCTGAACAGCATCATTGACTCGACTACCTACAGGCAAGTCATAAATCCCTGGCGATTTGACAGCACCTTTGACATCTACTGTGATTAGATCTTGTTCAAGGGGTTCTTCCTTCTCTTCCTTGTTCACTTCCTTTTCGGATACCAAATCCTTGGAAACAGCTGCAACTTCAGCCTGCAAATTCGTTTCCTTTACAGGTGTTTGTGGAGCTGGCTTTAGCAGGAAAAATCCGCCTACAAGCAAGCCCAGACCAGTACAGATGACGATGATTTTATACTCTTTGATTTTCTCGATAATTGCTTCCATATTTTCTCCTCTCTTAGATTATTCGTAAGAGGAAGAAAAAACAGTCGAAAAATTTCTTTTCAACTGCTTATTTATTTGCAAAATAGTCTTCCTTGGTCAAGACATAATGAACTCTTGTCACGATTCGGCCTTTTTCATGCTGGTCCATACAAGCATAAGCTTCTTCGTGGGAAAAACGCATGCCTGATTTCTCCATGACCTTTCCTGACGCGGGATTAGCCTTATCGTGTAAAGCAACTAACTTATTCATTCCTATCTTCTCAAAAGCTAGCTCAATTACGGCACGATTGGCTTCTGTCGTCAATCCTTGATTCCAATACTTTTTATTGATAATGTAGCCAATAGCTGCCTTCTTAAGAACAGGATCAATCTTGTGCAAGTCAATGGTTCCGATAAACTTGCCGTTATCTTTTAATTCAATCCCCCAGCGTCCCAAGGGATTAGCCAAGTAGAACTGAGCAATATTATTCTTGGTTTCTTCTACATTTTGATTGGTTGAAAAAGTGTAACGTGTATTATCCTTGTCCGAGGCATAGTCAAACATTGCTTCCGCATCATTCAAAGTTACAGGTCTAAGCAACAAACGCTCTGTCTCGACTATGGGATACTGAGCTAGTTTTAAAAAGATTGATTCCATACGTTTCTTCCACTTGAAACCTTTCTAATCTAATATAAGGATATTGAATAAAACATTTAAAAAGCAAACTTATAGTAGATTGAAATAAGATATAAACAAATCAATCAGGAAAGTCAAATTAATTTCTAAAAATGTTTTAGCAGTCACAACGTACTATTCTAGCTTCAATCTACTATAGATTTAGTATTGAGATAACTTTAAGTACAAAAGAACTATCCTTCATATAGAGGTTGAGAATCTAATTCTTCACTCTCTTCTTTTTTAACCGGTTCTGGTTCATAGGCTCGGATAATCTGAGCGACAACTGGGTGGCGAACCACATCCTTGGCTGAAAAATGAACAAAGTCAATCTGGTGAATGTTCTTGAGTTTCTCTTGGGCATCAATCAAACCGGACTTGACATTGCGTGGCAGGTCAATCTGACTGATATCTCCATTGACAATCATCTTAGAATGAAAACCTAAACGAGTCAAAAACATCTTCATCTGCATAATGGTCGTATTTTGCGCCTCATCGAGAATGACAAAGGCATCATCCAAGGTCCGTCCACGCATATAGGCAAGGGGCGCAATCTCAATAATTTCACGCTCCATGAGTCGAGTTGTTTGGTCTTTCCCCAGAATCTGATACAAAGCATCATAAACAGGTCGAAGGTAAGGATCTACCTTCTCCTTAAGATCACCCGGAAGAAAACCTAGACTCTCTCCTGCTTCCACCGCTGGACGTGTCAAGATAATCCTCTTGACTTGCCCACGTTTAAGTGCAGTCACTGCTAAGGTCACTGCAAGAAAGGTCTTCCCTGTACCTGCTGGCCCAATTCCAAAGGTCACATCATGCTGTTTAACACTGTCCACATAAAGTTTTTGACCTAGTGTTTTGACACGGATAGGCTTCCCTGTATTATCCTTGATAATTTCTTCTTCATAAAGGGCGACAAATTTGTCGATTTCATCGTTTTTGACCATGCTAATCGCAGTCACTACATCTGGTGTGCCGACTGTCATTCCACGATTTACCAAAACCATCAAGGCTTGAATAACTTGTCTAGCTTCCTCACAAGCTGACTCCCCCCCCAAGACTTGTACAATCTCTGTACGAGCATGAATCACCACATCAAGCTCTTCTTCCATCAAACGAAGATGGCGCTCATTGGAACCAAAAAGATGAAACAGGTCATCTGGATGACTCAGTTGAATGTCTATTGAATGTTCCTTCAAATAAAGAACCTCTCTAATCCTTTTATTTCTTTTTATTATAGCAAAGGGATGGAGAAATTACTAGCCCAAACCCAATGAATCATGCTAGTGTTCTAAGTATTCTTGCCAGATAGCGTCAAAGTCTCCTAGGTTAAAAGAGAAACTGGCATGTTCTTCCAAAAAGCGACTCACCTCATCAAAATCATCTGTGTGTTTTGGAAAAGCTGATTCTTCAAAGGCTAGGTCTGCTAGGATAGCTTTGGGACTGTTACTTTTAGGATTGCGCTCGGTCATGAGCCAAGTGTAAAATGATTTTCTCATATGTCACCCTAGATCAATTCTGTCCCAAACTGGTCTTGCTTGATTTTACCAGCCTTCATAAGACCACCTAAAACTTTCTTGAACTGACCTTTAGAAATGCCAAAGGTTGCCTTGATGTCATCTGGAGATGACTTATCATTCAAGGTCATGAAACCGCCATTGCTTTCCAAATAAGTCAAAATCATCTGGGCATCATTTTCCAACATTTCAAACGAACGTGGTTTGAGGGAGAGGTTCAGAGTGCGGTCCACTTCGCGGAAACCAATGACACGCGCATCTAAAACTTGCCCTAAACGTGGCTCTGCATAGCGCTCGCTAGGATGGATAAAACCAAGCATGTTATTTTCTGGCAGGTAAACAAAAGTTCCTGACAGCTTGAGGCGGTATACAATGGCTGGCCAGTTTTGGTTCTGCATGTTGTTGTAGGCAGGTCGAGCCAGACGTTGGAAGTCTTCTTGATAAGCCAAGAGTCCCCAGATACGATCTTTCTTGTCCACTTCAAGACGGATGTAGAGTTGATCACCCTTCTTAGGCCAGAGTTCCTTGAGCTCAGGGAGAATATCGAGTGACACAACGATTTCCTTGTCAGGAAGGCCTGTATCCACAAAGACACCCAAGTCTTTACGAACTTCTGTGACACGTCCCCAACCAAATTGGTCCTGAGTGGCAGTCACTTCTAGAGTTGTCAAGCGGAGTTTTTGCTTCATATCCGTGTAGGCAAAACCTTTAACCGTATCCCCTACTGTATGTTGACCTTCTTCCTTGGTAAGAGCATAGGTCTGGCCATCCTTTTGAACAAAGTAAAAACGGTCGTTTTCATCGATGATGAGTCCAACGATAAAACTTGCAAGATTTGTATTCATATTTCCTTCTTTCGAACAAAACTCAGCCAGCAATGCCAACTGAGTTTTTCTGTTTATTTTTAGACTTCCAAGAGTTCTTTCTCTTTGTTGGCAGTCATGTCGTCGATGTGTTTAACAGCATCATCTGTTACTTTTTGAATGTCTTTTTCAAGAGTCTTCAATTCGTCTTCAGTGATTTCTTTTGCTTTTTCTTGTTTCTTAGCTTCATCCATAGCATCGCGACGGATATTGCGGACAGCCACTTTAGCATTCTCACCGACTTTCTTCACTTCTTTAGCAAGGTCACGACGAGTTTCTTCTGTAAGAGCAGGGATAACCAAACGAATTACAGAACCATCGTTAGCTGGTGTGATACCAAGATCAGAAGCGTTTAAGGCACGTTCGATGTCTTTCAATGAAGACTTGTCAAATGGTGTTACCAACAAAACACGCGCTTCTGGAATGGTAATTGAAGCAATTTGGTTAAGAGGAGTTTCTACTCCATAGTATTCTACATGTACACGGTCGAGTAAACTTGCGTTGGCACGACCAGCACGGATACCACCAAATTCACGAGCAAGTGATTGGTGAGACTGGGTCATTCTCTCTTTAGCTTTTTCAATAATTGCGTTAGCCATAATCTTTCTTATTCCTTTTCTTCGATATTATTTGAAACTGTTGTTCCGATATTTTCACCAAATACGACACGTTTGATGTTGCCTGGTTGGTTCATGTTGAAGACAACCAAGTCAATGTCGTTATCCATTGAGAGGGTTGAAGCAGTTGAGTCCATGATACGAAGACCTTTATTGATAACGTCACGGTGGGTCAATTCTTCAAACTTAACGGCTGTCTTGTCCTTCTTAGGATCGGCATTGTAAACACCATCGACCCCATTTTTAGCCATAAGGATAGCATCCGCTTCGATTTCAGCTGCACGAAGGGCCGCTGTTGTATCTGTTGAGAAGTAAGGTGAACCAATTCCGGCACCAAAGATAACGATACGGCCTTTTTCAAGATGACGAAGGGCACGTCCACGGACATAAGGCTCTGCCACTTGTTGCATTGCAATAGCTGTTTGCACACGCGTATCAACACCAACTTGTTGCAATGAATCGGCCATCACAAGAGCATTCATAACAGTCCCAAGCATTCCTGTGTAATCTGCCTGAACGCGGTCCATACCTGCTTCTGCTGCAGGTTCTCCACGCCAGAGATTTCCTCCACCGATAACAAGGGCAATTTCGATACCTAAGCTATGAACTTCTTGAATCTCTTTTGCGATTGTTTGAACTGTTTGGATATCAATCCCTACGCCACGTTCACCGGCAAGGGCTTCACCTGATAACTTGATTAAAATACGTTTATACTTGGGATTCGCCATTTTCACTCTCCTTCTTTTATCCTACCTATTTTATCACAATTTCTAAGATTTTTATAGTATCATGAGCGATTCTTTCAAAAAAATTAGACAGTCAAAAATTCCTCTAAATCGCTGAGGGCACGCTCTGCAATTTTTTCATAACGAGCCTTCTTATCACGGATACGTTCGCCTTCCAACTCCTTGATAATCCCAAAGTTGACATTCATTGGTTGGAAATGTTTGCTGTCGGCATGGGTGATGTAATGAGCTAGACTTCCAATCGCTGTTGTCTCTGGGAAAATAGCCTCACTTTCACCCTTGAAGAGTCGAGCCGCGTTAATACCTGCAACTAAGCCTGATGCTGCGGACTCTACATAGCCTTCCACACCCGTCATCTGACCAGCAAAGAAGAGATTTGGTTGTTTCTTAGAACGGTAGGTCTGCTCCAGAAGATTTGGTGAATCCATGTAAGAATTGCGGTGCATGACCCCATAACGAACAAACTCCGCATTTTCAAGACCTGGAATCATTTGGAAAACGCGCTTTTGCTCTCCCCATTTAAGGTGGGTTTGGAAACCGACGATATTATAGAGGCTACCAGCTGCATTGTCCTGACGAAGTTGAACCACCGCATAAGGGGTTTTAAATTCTCCATCACGAGGACCTGTGTAGTCGTCTGGATACTCAAGACCGACTGGTTTCATAGGACCATAAAGCATAGTTTTAATGCCTCGTTTGGCCATGACTTCGATTGGCATACATCCTTCAAAGTACTTTTCTTTTTCAAAAGAATTGAGCGGTGCTTCTTCCGCATTGACCAAGGCTTCATGGAAATCCATAAACTCTTGCTTGGTCATTGGAGCATTGAGATAGGCTGCTTCTCCCTTATCATAACGAGATTTGAGATAGACCTTACTCATATCGATAGTGTTGACATCGATAATAGGCGCTGCTGCATCGTAGAAATAGAAGCCATCGCCATTATTAAGGGCATGAATCTTTTCAGCCAGGGCATCGCTAGTCAAGGGACCAGTCGCCACAACTGTAATAACATCTGTTGGCAATTCTGTAATTTCATCACGCACCACTTCAATCAAGGGGTGGTTGACCACTTTTTCGGTCACCATTTGAGAGAAACCATCACGATCCACCGCAAGGGCTCCACCGGCAGGAACACGTGTAGCCTCAGCAGATTCCAAGATAACAGAACCCAAGCGACGCATTTCTTCCTTGAGAAGACCAACTGCATTTGTCAAAGCATCCCCACGCAAAGAATTGGAACAAACCAACTCAGCAAAATTGTCTGTTTTGTGCTGAGGAGTCGACTTGACACCACGCATTTCATAAAGTTTAACTGGAATACCACGCTCTGCGATTTGGTAAGCTGCTTCAGAACCTGCCAAACCAGCACCGATAACATTGATATAAGATTGAGACACGACACTAATACCTCTTTGGGAGTGTGAAGTTAAGATTCACATTGAAAAAGCCAATCAGACTTACGAGCTTTCGAGTTTCTTGGCTCAGGCTGAAAAAGTCCATTGGACTTACTTCGCTCTCGAATTTCTTGGCTCAGGCTGAAAAAGTCCCCCAGACTTTCCTCGCTCTCGAATTTCTTGGCTCAAGCTGAAAAAGTCCCCCGGACTTTCCTCGCTCTCGAATTTCTTGGCTCAAGCTGAAAAAGTCCCCCAGACTTTCCTCGCTCTCGAATTTCTTGGCTCAAGCTGAAAAAGTCCCCCGGACTTTTTCACTCCCACAAATCTTTCTATTTT
Organism: Streptococcus sp. 1559; assembly: GCF_013276735.1. Taxonomy (NCBI): domain Bacteria; kingdom Bacillati; phylum Bacillota; class Bacilli; order Lactobacillales; family Streptococcaceae; genus Streptococcus; species Streptococcus sp. 1559. Next base: position 32,454 of record NZ_VMLO01000019.1, on the reverse strand, counting down.
TTTCTTCTACTAGTATAACAAAAAAAGGGAAGAAGGCAAACTTCCCTGTTTATACTAAATGAAAATCAAAGAGCAAACTAGCCGCAGGTTGCT
>NZ_VMLO01000019.1:16275-32354 GCF_013276735.1 Streptococcus sp. 1559 | reverse complement strand
GTCAGTAACCACACCTACGACAAGGCGACGTTGACACGGTTTGAAGAGATTTTCGAAGAGTATTAGTCATTTTCTTGATTTTCTTCCCAATCATGGTAGGCAGCGTAGAGCTGGCTTTTATTCCACTGGTAAATCTTAGCGACTTCCTTGATAGCTTGATTTTTCTTCATGCCTTGCTGGATACGGGCTTGGATTTCTAAGAACAAGTCCTCCTCGTCTTTTTCCTCCACATCCTGACTGGCACCTTCAACAATGAGAAGGCATTCTCCTTTAAGTGGCGTTTCAGCAATGCTTTCCAATAACTCAGAAATGGTACCGCGTTGGTATTCTTCATAGATTTTAGTCAATTCCCTGACCAAGACAACCGAGCGGTTACCGTAGACTTCTAACATATTTTCCAACGTATCTGCTACACGATGAGGCGATTCATAGAAAATCTGAGTTTCAGGATAATCTTTTTTCGAGTCGAAAAATTGCTTTTGCTGGCCTGATTTTCTCGGTAAAAAGCCGTAAAAGATATGTGGTTGTGGCGCTAGACCACTGGCAATCAAGGCAGAAATTCCTGCAGAGGCACCTGGAACAGTCACAACTGCAATTTCTTCCTCAATAGCTGCCTTAACCAAATCATGACCAGGGTCTGAAATGCTAGGCAAACCGGCATCAGAGACCTGAGCAATACTTTGCCCTGCTTTCAAGAAACCAATCAAATCAGGAATTTTTTCCTTGGCATTGTGCTCATGAAAACTGATCTGCTTGGTGGAAATGTCAAAATGCTTGAGCAAAAGCCCTGTATTGCGCGTATCCTCAGCAGCAATCCAATCTACTTCTTTCAAGGTCTGGATAGCACGAAAAGTCATATCATCTAGATTGCCAATCGGCGTTGCCACTAGATACAGCTTGCCATAGGGAGACTGCCCCTTAAAACTTTTTTGAATTTGCATGCCTACTCCCTGTATAACAACTCATCACAGAACATACATTCTTCGTCCTGCTCTCGACGTTGTCCATAAAAATCATTACATACGTGAAATCCATCACGGTAAATACGACGGACACTTTCGCGAACATGCTTGGCCTTGACGGGAGCGTCTGCTTCCACCTCACCCAAGCGTTCTCGCAACTTACTATTTTCCAAGCGAAGAGCTGTATTTTCTTCTACCAAGCTCTTGAGATTTTTCTTGATGGCTTCCACATCGGCTAAGGTTACCAATAATTGTTGGGAAAAATCATCCAGCGCGTCAAATAATTCTTTTTTGTCCATAAAACAGCCCTTTCCTTTCTTTATCATTCATTTTTGAGTTTATATTTCTTTCAAGACCAGATATTCCATGGCATTTTGAAAGCTGACATTAGCTTGCCACATTTTTCTAGCTTCTAGTAAATCTTGTAGAATCACTCTTACTCTTACCTGCAAGAGGTCCTGCCCACAGAGAACTTCAAGAATCCGTAAAACCTGATCCTGTTTTTCCTTATCATCTGCCAAGTTGGCTAATTTGGCAACCTGTAGATAACTTTCTTTTTTCTTAGCTACTAACCAAGTCAGCAGGCGTTCACTTTCATCGACCAAGGTCCAAAAACTTGCCTGATTAGCCAACTTTTCTGCTTCAGCTCGCGATTGACTAAACTTAGTTAAAAGAGTCGCTTTTTTCTTAACAAGTCCCATTTGTTCTAAGAGTAAGATAAGTTTTTCTTCTTGCTTTTTAAAGTGGAAGATCTGAGTCCGACTTCGGATTGTCGGTAACATCTTTTCCTCATCGCTAGTCAAGAAGAAAATATAAACTTCACTCTGGGGTTCTTCGATGACCTTGAGCAGAGAATTGGCTGCGTTGGGATGCATTTTATCCGCTTGCTCGATGATAAAGACCTGTTGCTGGCTTTCAATCCCTGCTTGAGAAAACTGTCCCACCAATTCCCGAATGCGTTCTGTCTTGATGACCTGATTGACTGGCTTAATCAAGGTGACATCTGGAAACTCTTCCTGTTCAATCAGCTTGCAACTTCGGCATTTCTCACATGGTAAGACGCCAACTTTATCCGTACAAAAGAGGCTCTTAGCTAAAAATTGCGCCATTTCCAAGCTTCCAAAGAAACCTGAAAAGAGATAGGCGTGATTGAGCTGGTCTTGTTCTAAGATACGGACAAAACGGTCAAACTGATCTGGTTGCCAAGCCTTTAGTTGATCTTGTTTCATTTGGCCAAGCCCATTCCGTCAAACAAGACAGCCTTGGTAGTTTCCACAACTTGCTCCAAAGGGAGACTAGCATCAATCTTGACAATGCGATTTCCCTCTTTATCCAGAAGAGAAAGGTAGCCTTGACGAACTTTTTTATGCAAGTCCAACCCTTCCAAATCCAAACGATTAACCTCGCGGTCACTATTAGCAGCAATACGAGCCAGTCCTTCTTCCACCTCGATGTCAAAATAGAGTGTCAAATCGGGTTTGAGGCCATCTGTCGCAAACTGATTGAGCCAGTCAATGGCTTCAATATCTAAGCCACGACCAAATCCCTGATAGGCAACAGAACTATCGATAAAACGATCCATAATGACCAGCTTGCCAGCTTCAAGGGCTGGAAGAACTTTTTCCACCAAGTGCTGTCTGCGACTGGCAATATAGAGAAGCAACTCTGTCTTCGCATCCATCTGAGTATGACTTGGATCCAAAATTACTTCCCGAATCTTCTCCCCAATCAAGACTCCGCCAGGTTCACGGGTCGTCAGCACCTCTACCCCTTTTTCCTCTAAAATTGGTAGCAGAGCCTCTAAAACACTGGTCTTTCCTGCTCCCTCTGGTCCCTCAAGAGAGACTAAAAATCCTTTTGACATGTCTAACTCATTTCTTTTTTACTACTTCTATTCTATCAAAAAAATAGGGGTTTGTGACAATCTTTTTGTCTTCTCATTTCATACTCAATGAAAATCAAAGAGCAAACTAGGAAGCTAGTCGCAGGTTGCTCAAAACACTGTTTTGAGGTTGCAGATGGAAGCTGACGCAGTTTGAAGAGATTTTCGAAGAGTATCAACCACCATAAAAGAGGCAGACAAATCCACCTCTTATTTACCTAGTTCTTGTGTTCGTTTGTAGGCTTGACCAACTGCATCCATGACCGTTCCTCGAAAAGCATGCGCTTCTAGGCTCGCTACACCAGCGATAGTCGAACCGCCTGGGCTGCAAACTTGGTCTTTCAAAACTCCAGGATGTTGCTGACTTTCAAGGACCAATTGTCCAGCTCCTACCACAGTTTGAGCTGCCATTTTCAATGCTGTTTCTCGTGGCAATCCAGTCTGAACACCTGCATCTGCCAAGGCCTCGATAAAAAGATAGACAAAGGCTGGTCCACAACCTGCAAGACCTGTCGCTGCATCTATTAAGCTTTCTCCAAGTTCAACCAAAAGACCAGCCTTGGCTAAAAGCTGACAAAAGAGCTCACTGTCCTCAGCCCTGCAATTAGAAGACAAGGCATAACTAATCACTCCTTGTCCGATAGAAGCAGGGGTATTGGGCATCATACGAATAATTCTGTGCTGACTTGGAAGAAGACTAGCGAGTTTTCCCAAGGTCAATCCAGCTGCCATCGAAATCAAAAGAAGACTCTCTCGTTTTTCAAGGATAGTCTGGTATTGAGAAAGCAAGTCTGAGAACTGAGCAGGCTTCACTCCTAGAAAAATCACATCTGCTTCTGCAAACATTTCTTCATTGCTGGAAGCCTGACCACCAAAGTCTGCAATGAAAGCATCTACCTTAGCTTGACTACGATTGGCAAGGAGAATCTCATCTGACGTCCTAGTCTGCAAGACAGATTTTGCCAAGCTAGCACCCATATTCCCCAAACCGATAAATCCAATCTTCATCTCTTACTCCCTTATCTGTCCATCACCAGTAACCACATACTTGTAGCTAGTCAACTCTTTCAAGCCCATGGGACCACGCGCGTGCAATTTCTGAGTAGAAATTCCCATCTCACATCCAAGACCAAATTGTCCACCATCGGTAAAACGAGTTGAGGCATTGACATAGACAGCTGCAGAGTCCACTTGATCTGTAAAGTAAGCTGCAGCTTCAGCATTTTCCGTTACAATGGCATCCGAATGATGGGTACTATGGGCTTCAATATGGGCAACCGCTTCTTCTAAACTGCTCACAACCTTAACAGCTAAGACATAGTCTAAAAACTCGGTGTCAAAGTCTTGTGCCTCAGCTGCTTGACCTGAAAGAAACTGACTGGCTTTCTCATCCAAGCGGAATTGAATTGGTTCCAACCCAACTTCTTTACGCTCTGCAACTAGAACTTGCTCCAAGCGAGGAAGGAAGCTTGCTGCCTTGTCTTCATGAACCAGCAGAACCTCCATGGCATTGCAAACAGAGGGACGACTGGTTTTAGCATTGTTGATGATAGACAGCGCCTTGTCTTCGTCTGCATCCTTATCCACATAGACATGGACAATCCCAGTCCCTGTCTCGATAACAGGTACAATCGCATTCTCAACCACTGCATTGATCAAGCCAGCTCCTCCACGAGGAATGAGGAGGTCTAGATAGCCCTTGGCCTTCATCATAGCATAACTACTTTCATGGCTAGTATCTTCCACCAGTTGAATCACATTTGGGTGAATAGTAGTCGTCTCCAAGCCCTTCTTCAAGGCTGTGACAATGGCATGGGTTGTTTGATAGGCATCCTTACCACTACGAAGAACAACCGCATTTCCACTCTTAAGAGTCAAAGCAGCCGCATCAGACGTCACATTTGGACGGCTTTCATAGATAATACCGATGACACCCATAGCTACACGTTTTTTTGTGATAACCAAACCATTTTCAAGCTGACTTGTTTCTAAAACTTCACCGATTGGATCTGGGAAGGCAACCACTTCACGAATTCCTCTTGCCATCGCTTCTATACGATCTGCATCCAAATAAAGACGATCCAACATCACATCTGAGATTTTCCCCTTAGCCGCTGCCATATCGAGGGCATTAGCCGCTAAAATTTCCTCAGTAGCAGCCACTAAGTGATCAGCCATGGCTAGCAAGGCTTGGTTTTTCACTTCTTCACTAGCTGTGTTAATCGATTTTTTAACAGCCTGTACCTGTTCAAATTGTTCTTGTCTACTCACCATAGTTTACCTCTAAAATTCTGTAAAAAGTAGTTGGATTTCAGGAGTAATGGAAATCCAGTCGTCACGGTAAATCAAGACACCCTTGGCTTTTTGAGAACGCAACATATCCTCCAAAGCAGATGCTCCAAATTGCACGCGTCCTTTTCCAAGTGATTTTCCACTTTCCTTATCAAATACTGTCACGATATCACCGTAAGAAAAGGCTCCTTCTGCTTCAACGATACCAGATAAGAGAAGACTCTTTCCATGTTGAGAGAGAGCTTCCGCAGCCCCTTTATCAACCCAAATAGAACCTTGACTCTGAGCATAAAAGGCCAGCCATTGTTTCTGGGTACGAAGCCCCTTCTCTTGCGCAACAAAGTAGGAACCATCCTTGGTCTCCTCAGCCGCTTCAATCATGGCATCTGACTTCAAGGATGAGCAGATATAAACAGGAACACCCGATTCTGTCGCAATAGTTGCAGCTTTGATTTTGGTTAACATGCCCCCAGTTCCGTTTGACGAACCAGCTCCACCGGCCATATCGATAATCTCACGATTGATAGTCTCGATTTGCTCCAAACGTTTGGCTCTTGGATCTGAATTAGGATTTCCTGTATAGAGACCATCTACGTCTGTCAAGAGGATCAAAAGGTCTGCTTGGACCATGGCCGCCACCTGTGCACTCAGAGTATCATTGTCCCCAACCTTGAGCTCATCAATAACAACACTATCATTCTCATTGATGATAGGAATCGCCCCACGGCTAAGTAAAACCGACAAAGCCTGATGGGCATTTTTATAACGACGCTTATCTACAAAGTCATCCTGGGTTAGCAAGATTTGTGCAGAAACGATTTGGCGCAAGAGAAGATTGGTCGTGTATTCTTCCAACAAAAGCCCTTGTCCTACCGCTGCTGAAGCCTGTTTATCAGCAATTTTAGTCGGACGCTTTTTAAATCCTAAGGCTCCAAAACCAGCCGCAATGGCACCTGAAGACACCAAAATCAACTCATGACCAGCCTCGTGCAGCATAGCCAACTGCTGGGTAATATCCTTTACCTTACTACGTGATAAACTTCCATCCTCATTTGTCAGAGAAGAAGTACCCACCTTAAAGACAATCCGTTTGTATTTCATAGTCTCACTCCGATTATTCATATTTATCCATTATAACATGAATAACAGGAAATAGAAAAGAGTTGATAGGAAAAAGAAGGCCCTAAAACCTTCTTTTCTACTACTGTTCTGATTCCGATTTGTTTACACTCGTTTCAGAGCTTTGTGAAGTTGAGGATGTCAAATCTTGACTAGTTGAAGAATTTGTAACACTTTCATGTTGACTCGTTTCTTTATTTTCAAGATCCTTTTTCACTACTTCTTTGGATTCTTTTATTTCTGAATGACTTGTAGTTTTAATTGTAGCAGATTTCTCGATCGGAACATCCACTAACCAGGCACCACTTGAATCCACAGTATAGCCTTCTGGTGTCTTACCATTCACAAGTAATTGACCATTTTCTTTCAAGAAGTACCATTTATCCTTGTCTTTAATCCAACCTATAGCTCGTGAACCATCTGTCTTGTAGAAATACCAATCATTTGCCTTTTTAAGCCAGCCTTGCTTCATAGCTCCTGATTCTTCTAGATAGTAATGATGTCCAGCAACTTCTATCTCACCTGTCTTCATGATACCAGTAGAATCCATATAGTACCAGGCTTCTTTATCTTTTACCCAGCCCGTTTTCATTTCCCCTGATGGAGCAAAGTAATACCATTGCCCCTTATATTGAAGCCAACCTGTCTTCATAGAGCCATCAACATCCAAATAATACCACTGCTCTTTATCTTGAATCCAACCAATTTCCATCTGGTTTTCTTTGTTAAAATAATACCAGATTCCAGCGATTTTCTTCCAATTTTTAGCAGCAACACCAGAGTTTGTCAAATAGAACCAACGATTGTTCCATTTTTTCCATTGATTCTGTAATAAGATACCCGTTTGGTTAAAGTAATACCATTCACCCTTAATTTCATTCCAACCGACAGCATATTCTCCTGTAGAATCAGGCGCTTGATACCACCAGTTTCCATATGAACTCTTATGCCAACCAGCTTGAAAACTTGGAATAGGCTTGTAGGAAGTTGAAATGTTTACTAAACCGTCTTGTCGAATATCAAAAACTGTTGCATCATAGTCTTTGCTGGCTGCGTTGATTCTCTCAATTCCTCGTTCTTTGAGCCAATTAACATACTCACTATCAACACCATTTTTCCAAGGTAGACTATCCGAAGTTTGAACAATCAAACTCGGACTCAAATTTTTAATAAAATCCTTGGTATTTGATTTGTTGGTATCATGGTGATGATTAAACTTCATCAAATCAACTTTTCCAATGAGAGGTCCATACTTATCTTCCGCTCCATGCACATTATCTAAGTCGCCCCCAAGGTAAATTTTCTTACCATTGACTTTTACTACGCTAATCAAGGAATTGGAATTATCATCCCAAATTTTCTTTAATTCACCTGATGAATCTGTTTCATTTTCATAATTATATAGTTGAATATCCATGTCTCCAAACTGAAAATGAGCATCTCCTTGTGTGATATTTTGAATAACTGAAACACCTTTTTCAGCAGCAGTCTTTAAAACCTTATCATAGCCATACAGATTATCCCAAAGACGTTCAGGCTTAGTAATACGATTATCACTATATTTCTTAAGATAGACTCGGTCAACTGGATAGGTAGACAGTAATTCATCAACATTTCCAATATGGTCACTGTGGGTATGGGTTACCAAAATAAAATCAAGTTTTTGGACACCCAATTCCTTCAAACGACGAAAGACACGGTCTGTTAGAACATGCTTATAAGTTGTATTGATACCCTGTCTCCATGGATAACGAGAATCACTTCCATCTGGGAAATCATAATCTTCTCCTGTATCCACCATGGCAAAATGTCCATTGCTTTCAAGAATAATCGCATCACTGCCACCTTCATGAACATTTATAAAGTGGATTTTATTTCCTGAACTTTCTTGAGCTTGAACATTTCCATACCATGACAAGCCTAAAAAAGCGCCTGCAAGTGCTAAACTAGTTAATTTCTTTTTCATTCTTACTTCCTCAATCTCTCCAATGTTTCCTTAAAAATTGCTGGGATATCTGCTGTAAATTCTAAGGTCTCACCTGTTCTCGGATGAGTAAAACCTAGAGTCTTGGCATGAAGAAATTGTCCATGCCCCTTAAGTGTCTTACGAGGACCATAGACTTCATCCCCAGCAACTGGATGACCGATATAAGCCATGTGGACACGAATCTGATGGGTACGCCCTGTCTCTAGTTGCAACTCCACTAAGCTATAATCGCCAAAGCGTTCCAAGACGTGGAAACGAGTTACTGCAGGTTTCCCTTTAGCAGTCACAGCCTGTTTCTTACGATCTTTTTCACTCCGGCCAATCGGTGCTTCAATCACACCGCGATCATTGGGCAAATTTCCATGAACAATCGCCCAATATTTGCGGAGAGACTTTTTATCCTTGAGTTCTTGGGCAAGTGCTAGATGCGCCTCATCATTTTTAGCAATCATAAGAAGACCTGACGTATCCTTATCAATACGATGAACAATTCCTGGACGCAGAACCCCATTGATACCCGACAAGTCCTTAATATGATACATAAGGGCATTTACTAGGGTTCCACTAGTATGACCAGCACTCGGATGCACAACCATTCCCTGAGGTTTGTTGACAACAGCCACATCCTCATCTTGGTAGATGATTTCTAGCGGAAGATCCTCAGCCACATACTCTAAAACCTCTGGTTCTGGCACATGGTAAGTGACGACATCGCCCTCTTGGACAGTGTATTTAGCTTTCTTGACTTGGCCATTGACCAAGACCTGGCCTGATTTGATTTGTTCATTCGCGAGACTACGTGATAATTCTGTCAAATCTGACAAAGCCTTATCTAAACGCAGGCCACCAGTTTCAATTTTAATTTCCATTTATTTCCTCTTTTAGCATTGCAATCAATAAAATAATCACTCCAACAGTCAGATAGCTATCTGCCACATTGAAAATTGCAAAATTGATAAAGTCAAGGTGAAACATATCCACAACAAAGCCCTGACTGACCCTGTCAATAAAGTTTCCAAGACCACCCGCGATTATCAGAGTCAAACCCAAGACCATCCAGAATGAGTCCTCCATGTGCTTATGTAGATACCAAATGGCACCTACCACGACGACCAGGGTAATGACAGCGAATAACAACTGCTGATCTTGTAAGATAGAAAAGGCTGCCCCTCGATTTTGCAGGTAGGTCAAGCTAACGAAATTGGGAATCCAGGAGCGCACTTCACCCAGTGGAATCTGTTGGACGATATAGGATTTAACTAACTGATCCAGCGCAATCAAAAGCAGTACAATGACTGCCACTATTCCTCTTTTTTTCATGATTTCCTCTTCTGATTAAAATATTCTTGCATGACTTCTACGAAAAGAGTTCCAGCTTGACTCAGCTCCACTTCTTCACGTTTAACATAGACCATGCGGTTATCTAGGTTATCCTTGAGACGAATAACTGTGATGCCATTCACACTGTCACTATCTAAAAATCCAGAACCTGTCGCATAAGCGTCCGTCCGCTCCAAAATACCATTCAAAGTAGCACGGTCTGTCACATTAAACATCTGCGAGCTCGCGCTGGTATCAACAAAGTTCTCTGAATAATAAAGATACTCGTCTTTCTCTTGCGTGAAACGAACCGTTGGTAGATCCGCTAAATCCTCCATGACCAATTCCTCTTTCTGAGCTAAAGGATGCCCCTCACGGAGATAAATATGGGTATGGAAGGGAATTAGTTCAATAACCTCTAGGCCTAACTTTTCAACCCGTTGCATAATCCCTTTTTTATTTTGATTATTGAGGTAGATAATCCCAATCTCACTGTGACCTTGCGCTACTTCGTCTAAAATTTGAACAGTAGTTGATTCAAAAATACGGAAGTTCTTATAATCAGGATAGCGCTCTGAAAAGGCCGTAATGGTTGGTGGCAAGAAGTCATAGTGCTGACTGGCAATGGAAAATTCATCCTTTTCTTCCTCAGGATGGGCATACTGATTTTGAAAAATATCAAATCCTTTAACCAATTCTTGCGCTTTTTCATAGAATTCCATACCACGACGAGTCAAGAAAGTCCCTGAGCTGGTCCGACGGAAAATCTTAAAACCCAATTCTTTTTCCAAATCACGAACAGAAATAGACAGACTCGGCTGACTAACATACATCTTTTCAGCAGCTTCACGAAAAGTACCGCTATTGGCAATGGCCACAACATAGCGTAATTGTTGAATGTTCATCTTCTACCTCCAACTTCTTTATCTTTTCATTATACCATATTTTAGAAGTTTTCCAAAAAGGAAAAAAGAACATCCTATTCTTCTTAACCTTCTTAACTATCTTCACTATCTGCCTTTCTCAAGCCAACCTTATTTTCAAAATCAATTCAAAAAATAACTGGATACACACCACTCCAATATCGAAAAGAAAAACGTTGACTATTTGTGAAAAAAGAAAATGCCGGAAAGTTCCGACATTTTTTTAGTAAGCTAACTTCCTGAAAATAGGAGTAACCATACATTCCAGAAGGCAGTGATATTGATGAGAATATGAACTAGTATTGGATAGTAGAGATTTTTTGTCATGCGATACAGTAGAGCTAAAATGAGACCTCCACTAGCATAAATGAAAAAAGCAAGAGGAGTTAAAGCAAAATTGATATGAATATAACCGAAAATAATAGCAGAAAGCAAGACATCTCCGTACCAAGGCGAGTTTTTGAAAAAGGTTGTCATAAGCACACCGCGATAAATCAATTCCTCAGCAATAGGGCCGATGAAGCAAGCCATGAGCAAGAAATAGGGTAATTCCTGTCTCCCTATCATTTCTATCGTTTCATTCAAAGAAATTTGATTTGAAGACGAGGGTATGAAATAAGACAAGAGGACGTCAGACATATACAAAATGATGTAACCCAGTAAAAGGTAGATAAAGTGCCTCAGCTGCCATTTGAAATGAAAAGTCTTCTTTCCTGCAAAAACTAGTAGATAGATGACCGCTAATAAAAGACCTCCACTCTCCATCCAAAGCAGAATCTGAAAAAATTCACGACTTGCTGGTAGATAGGGCTTTGCGAGGTGATTGAAAATTCCCCAAAACCAAGTTGATTTGTAAAAAATTAAGGATAATGCTAGTAAAATCTGAATAATCCGTTTTTTCATATTAAATCCTCTGTTTTCTCCATATTCCTAATAAATTTTACTTAAAATCTCGCAGGACTTCCTTTGCAAAGATGATTGCCTCCTCCAATATATCCTAAATCATAGGTTCCTCTGGGACAAAATCCATGAACCGGCATAGTTAATACCGGCTCTATTTGCCAAGGAAAATAACCATTAGGTTCTTTTCCATAGGGATCTGCTCCACCTTGTATCAGCTCTAATTCTTCATTTGTTAGATTTATATTTTTTGTCATTAAAATCATGATATATTTCCTCCGTTATTGTTTAGATTAGTTGAGTAATCTGATACTCATACCTACTTACAAAAAACTATTATATTAAGTTGGTTTTTTAATTTGTCTAGTTGCAACGTTGACAAGTTTAGTATAACATATCTTGGCCAAATATCCTCTTCAAATCATGAATTGTCATCAAAACGTCCTAAACTGCAAAATCAATTAGCTCCTGTCCCTTTGACCGTCATCTTCTCCAAAATATGTTATAATAATACCAAAAGATAAAGAAGGAAGACCTATGATTAAACTACTAGCCTTGGATATGGACGGAACCCTCCTCGATGAAGCCAAGGAAATTCCACAAGCTCACATTACTGCTATTCACCAAGCTATTGAAAAAGGTGTCAAATTGGTTCTTTGTACGGGTCGCCCGCTTTTCGGTGTCCTCCCCTACTACAAAAAACTGGGGCTTGGCCTCCAGAATGAGTATGTGATTGTTAACAATGGTTGCTCAACTCACCAGACAAGTGACTGGGGACTAGTTGACTGGCAAGAACTTAGTCCAGCAGACATCGAATACCTCTATGATCTAGCTGAAAAAAGTGATGTTCAGTTGACTCTTTTTGATGAGAAACATTATTTCGTCCTCGGTGGCAAGCCTAATCAAGTCATCCAGAATGATGCCGACCTAGTCTTTTCAGACTTGACTGAAATTTCCCTTGAGGAAGCGACTAGTGGTAAATATCGTATGTTCCAAGGCATGTTTTTGGGCAACGAAGAACAAACAGACGATTTTGAGCAGCGTTTTGCTGAGGAACTCTGCCAACGATTCAGTGGAGTTCGTTCGCAGCCTGTCATTTATGAAGCTATGCCACTTGGAACGACCAAGGCTACCGCTCTTTCACGATTAGCAGAGATTTTGAAGATTGATTCCTCAGAGATTATGGCCATGGGCGATGCTAATAACGATATCGAAATGCTCCAGTTTGCAGGGATGGGCATTGCAATGGGAAATGCAAGCGATTATGTCAAATCTCTTGCGGATGCCGTTACAGCAAGCAACGAAGAAGACGGTGTTGCGCGTACCATTGAGAAATATATTCTATAAATCTCGTAGCGGAGCAAATGTCTCTGATCAAACTGGACACTACGAATCCTTAATCAATCCAGAATTGACCTATATGGGTTTGGCAGCCTTTGAAAACCCTGTTACTCAAAATGGATGGATTACCGTTGCACAAAGTTTCGGAACATCATCTGGTGGCTCTGAAGAATTAGCTGGTGGTTATGGAAAAGCCATTCAATACATAGAAGCCTACTCTTCTCAGATTCAAACATTTGCGACTAAGGCGAATCTTTTTGACAAAAATTTGAAGGCTATCGGAACTCATAAAATCAAAAATGAAAATAAGAGTACAACGAATAATTCCTACAATTTCTTTAACCAAATGCAAGAAGTAGGTAAAAGTATGGGTTTTTGGCGACAAGCTGGCTCGCGTTGGTAGTTTATGCAACTTGATGGGATCTTACCCTTACAATCAGTGGGCAAAATTAGATAATATCTGGTATCGCTTCGATAGTTCAGTCTGGATGCAAGCAGGTTGGTTGAAAGACGGTGAGACTTGGTACTATCTCGACGGTTCAGGTGCTATGAAAACAGGCTGGATGAAGGTATCTGGCAAATGGTACTATGCTTATAGCTCTGGTGCTCTAGCAATCAATACGACTACACCAGACGGTTACCGTGTTAATTACAATGGGGAATGGGTAGGATGGTTTAACTACAACAAAAATACTCTATACTATCTCACAGTGAGTAGTCTTCACTTTCAAATAGTATAGAGATTTTTATTTACCTAGTATAGCTCTTATCTTAGGTGTTTATAACAAACTGAAACAAGAGTGGGACAAAAGAGCCTCGTAAAAGGTATTGCAACTTGGTAATACCTTTTTGAGGTGCTTTTTGATATGAGCACATGTCTTCTCAATAGGATTGTACTCAGGTGAGTAGGGAGGAAGGGGTAAAAGTTTATGCCCAAACTCTTCACACAAGAATTCTATCCTAGCTATTCTATTGGAATCTTGCATTATCCATAATAATAACTGAGGGTGTGGTTAATGTTGGTAAGAGAAATTTCTGAAACCATGCTTCAAAAAAGTCGCTCGTCATCGTCTCTTCGTAGGTCATTGGAGCGATTAAGTCACCATTTGTTAGACCTGCAACCAAAGAAATCCCCTGATATCTTCTTCCAGAGACTTTACCTCCTATTAACTGACCCTTTGATGAGCGACCATATTCTCGATAAAAGTAAGTATCGAATCCTGTTTCATCAATATAAACAGGTGCTAAGTGCTTTAAACTATTAAAATTCTTAAGAAATAAGGCTACTTTTTCTGGGTCTTGTTCATAGATAGTATAGTACTTTATGGTTACCGAACAAGTCTAATGAAAAAATTCTGATGATAGTTCTAAATCTCAATAACCGCTTGGGTTCCATGATCCAACTCCAGCAAGACATCTATACTTGTATAGAAAATCCTGCCCTGAATAAGGAGATGTAAATATTTCTTTCCTCCAAAATGGTCATAGTTTTGCTGGCAAATCTAACATATCATGGATAAATTAACAAGTGATTTCTGAATTGCTAAACATTTTCTTTTCTTATAGCATATTTTCAGATTTTCTCTTTGAGAAAGATATTTACAAGAAAAAGGTTCGTTTTTTGTCTATTTTCAAAAAGTCTTAAAACTAAATTGAAAGAATTTTTAGAAAATTTTTGTTTTTCTCTTTACAGTTTAAAAAAATTCTGCTATAATAGCTCATGTAATAAAATATGATAACAAAAGGAGAACGATATGACATCTGCTAAAGAATATATCCAAAGCGTGTTTGAAACTGTAAAAGCTCGTAATGGGCACGAGGCTGAATTCCTCCAAGCTGTTGAAGAATTTTTCAACACTTTGGAACCTGTATTTGAAAAACACCCTGAGTATATCGAAGAAAATATCTTGGCACGTATTACTGAGCCTGAGCGCGTAATTTCTTTCCGTGTTCCTTGGGTTGACCGTGATGGAAAAATTCAAGTAAACCGTGGTTACCGTGTTCAATTCAACTCAGCTGTTGGACCATACAAAGGAGGACTTCGTTTCCACCCAACTGTAAACCAAGGGATTTTGAAATTCCTCGGATTTGAACAAATCTTCAAAAACGTCTTGACTGGACTTCCAATCGGTGGAGGTAAAGGTGGATCAGACTTCGATCCTAAAGGTAAAACAGATGCTGAAGTGATGCGCTTCTGCCAAAGCTTCATGACTGAGTTGCAAAAACACATCGGACCATCACTTGACGTACCTGCTGGTGATATCGGCGTAGGTGGACGTGAAATTGGTTACCTTTATGGTCAATACAAGCGTCTTAACCAATTTGATGCTGGTGTCTTGACTGGTAAGCCTCTTGAATTTGGTGGTAGCTTGATTCGTCCAGAAGCAACTGGTTACGGTTTGGTTTACTATACTGAAGAAATGCTGAAAGCTAACGGTAATAGCTTTGCTGGTAAGAAAGTGGTTATTTCAGGTTCTGGGAACGTTGCTCAATACGCTCTTCAAAAAGCGACTGAACTTGGCGCTACTGTCATCTCTGTATCTGACTCAAACGGTTATGTCATCGATGAAAATGGTATCGACTTCGATCTTTTGGTTGATGTTAAAGAGAAACGTCGTGCTCGTTTGACTGAGTATGCAGCTGAGAAAGCAACTGCAACATATCACGAAGGTTCTGTATGGACTTACGCTGGAAACTATGATATTGCGCTTCCATGTGCTACTCAAAACGAAATCAACGGTGAAGCAGCTAAACGTTTGGTTGCTCAAGGCGTTATCTGTGTATCTGAAGGTGCCAACATGCCGAGCGACCTTGATGCCATCAAAATCTACAAAGAAAATGGTATCTTCTACGGACCTGCCAAAGCTGCCAACGCTGGTGGTGTAGCCGTTTCAGCCCTTGAAATGAGCCAAAACAGTCTTCGCCTCTCATGGACTCGTGAGGAAGTTGATGGACGTCTCAAAGACATCATGACAAACATCTTCAACACAGCTAAAACAACTTCAGAAACATATGGTCTTGATAAAGACTATCTTGCAGGAGCAAACATTGCTGCATTTGAAAATGTAGCAAACGCTATGATTGCCCAAGGTATTGTTTAAGATTCATTTGCTTAATCCTCAATCGCTTCGATTGGGGATTTTTATCTTGAGTTAAACGGTTGGGAAATTCTAATTTAATTAAATTAAATGAAATAAAAACCGAACAAATTGATTGCGGAATTCAAACCAATTTCTAACAATGTTTTATAAAACTCAGTGGACTATTCTAAATTCAATCTATTTTATACTTTTCGAAAATCTCTTCAAACCACGTCAGCGTCGCCTTACCGTAGATATGTTACTGACTTCGTC
>NZ_VMLO01000019.1:13625-16266 GCF_013276735.1 Streptococcus sp. 1559 | reverse complement strand
TTTTCATTGAGTATTACTTACTCGCCAACTTCTTAAACAAAAAGAAAAACCACTACTCCTAAGAATAGCGATTTAATCATGTTTTTAAGCTACTAATGTAGTCGCTCTATTATTTAAGAGTAACTGAAGCTCCAGCTTCTTCCAATTTAGCTTTGATTTCTTCAGCTTCTGCAGTTGCAACGCCTTCTTTAACAAGTGCTGGTGCACCGTCAACAAGTTCTTTAGCTTCTTTAAGACCAAGACCTGTGATTTCACGTACAACTTTGATAACGCCAACTTTTTTGTCGCCTGCAGATGTCAATTCAACGTCGAATGAATCTTTAGCAGCACCAGCGTCAGCAGCACCAGCTGCAGCAACAGCTACAGGAGCAGCTGCAGTTACACCAAATTCTTCTTCGATAGCTTTTACAAGGTCGTTCAATTCAAGGATTGAAGCTTCTTTAATTTCAGCAATAATGTTTTCAATGTTCAATGCCATTGTTATTTCCTCCAAATATGTTTTAAATTTATAATAGATTTTCGTAGCTAGGCTACGCTACGTAGCTTAAGATTAAGCTGCGTCTTCTTTGCTTTCTGCAACCGCTTTGACTGCAAGAGCAACGTTGCGCACTGGCGCTTGAAGTACAGAAAGGAGCATAGAAAGAAGTCCTTCGCGGTTTGGAAGAGTTGCAAGTGCAAGAATCTCTTCTTTAGATGCGACAGCGCCTTCGATTGCACCACCTTTGATTTCAAGTGCTTCAGCGTTTTTAGAAAAGTCGTTCAAGATTTTCGCTGGTGCAATAACATCTTCGTTAGAAAATGCTACTGCAGATGGTCCAACGAATACTGATGCAAGATCTTCAAGACCAGCTTTTTCAGCTGCACGACGCAAGATTGAGTTTTTAATGACTTTATACTCAACTTCGCTTCCACGAAGCTCACGACGAAGAACTGTATCTTGCTCAACTGTCAAACCACGAGCGTCTACAACGACGATAGATGCAGCAGCTTTCATTTTTTCAGCTACTACGTCAACTAGTTCCGCTTTTTTAGCAATAATTGCTTCACTCATTAGTGTGTTCACCTCCGTAATTATTTTGCTTGGGGAATTTTTCCAAAAGAAAAACGCGCCCAAACCTAGACACGAAAGTACAATACGCTTCTTTTTACATGATACGTTTTGTCCTCGGTAGGATATTTATGAGTCGAGCTCCCCTACTGTCTTAGGCAGTTTTTTCAAACCGTATATAAGTATAGCATAGTCAAAAAAAGAATGCAAGATTTTTACAAACTTTTTTTAAAATTTTTCGTGATTTTTCTTCTAAAGTTCTACTGTCAGAACTTGACCTTGCTTAACAACCTGTTCTCCAGCAATATAGACATCATCAACATCACTGGATTTGACAGCATAAACTAGGTGAGAGAGCATATTTTCTTGAGGTTGGAGATGGATTTTGCCTTGTGGTTGAATAACGAGAAAATCTGCCTGCTTGCCGACTTCTAGACTTCCTATCTGATTTTCCATTCCTAGAACCTTAGCCCCTTCGATTGTCAGTGCCTTGAGAGCTGTTTCGATAGGAAATTGGCTGGCATCTCCACTTTTCATCTTCTGAAGAAGGGCTGCAGTCCGTCCCTCCTCAAACATATCAAGATTGTTATTGGAAGCGACCGAGTCAGTCGCAATTCCGACTGCTACTCCTGCTTTTTGGAGCTGGATAATTGGAGCAATTCCTGATGCCAGTTTGAGATTACTGATAGGATTGTGAGCAATAGCCACTTGAGAAGTTGCCAAGCGTTCAATTTCTCGCTCGTTTAATTCGACCCCATGAGCAAAGACAGACGGATGATCTAAGTAACCCAGTTCTTCTAGAAAGGCGAGGGGGCGTTTGCCGTATCGTTTCAGGATAATGCCTGATTCTTCCTTGGTCTCCGCCACATGGATATGGATTGGAATAGCAAGCTCTTTTGCCATTTCCAAACTCGCTTCCAGCAAGTCTCTACTGCAGCTATAGGGAGAATGAGGTGCTACCATAACCTTGAAATTTGGATTTTTATATTTTAAGATTTCGTCTATGATGGATCGAGTTCTGCTTATAGTCTCAGCAGTTGTTTCTGTCTCTGAAGAAAAAAGAGTCGGAGAAAAATAACAACGCATCTTGGAATCTTTCACTGCCTGATAAATCTGCTCAATATTCACACCATTGGGATTATACATATCATTAAAGGTTGTTGTTCCTGACTGGAGTATCTCTGTCAGAGCTTCTTTGACCGCCTTAGTAGTCATGTCGGGAGTAAACTCAGCTTCTGCTGGCCAGATATAGTCATTGAGCCATTCATGGAGATTGCTATCATCCCGAATTCCTCTCAAACCTGTCATAGCAGAATGGGTGTGGCAATTGACCAACCCAGGCATAATCCAAGCTCCCTGATAGTCTATAATCTGCTCAGCTTGCTCTAAAAACGCTGGCTTATCTTGACCGACATAGACGATTTGAGAATCCTTGACTGCTAAGATTCCATCAAGATAAACATGGAAATCTTGATCACAAGTCACGATATTTACATTCTGAAAGACTTTCATTATAGGCTCCTTTTCTAAAAGACAAGTTATACTCTCTTCAAACTACTTCAGATTCACTTTGCCGTAGGTGTGGTTACTGAC